>JAGCYR010000077.1 GCA_017960705.1 Clostridia bacterium
CGGCGGCTTTGCCGAAGACGAGGAAGAGATCCTGCCCATCTTAAAAAACGCCCTGGCGCTGTCCCCCGTCCATCAGGTGCTGATCGAGAAGAGCGTCAAGGGCTATAAAGAGATCGAATACGAAGTGATCCGTGATAAGAACGACACCGCGATCACGGTCTGCAATATGGAGAACCTCGACCCCGTCGGGATCCACACCGGCGACTCGATCGTGGTCTGCCCGTCCCAGACGCTCTCCAACAAGGATTATCAGATGCTCCGCGACAGCGCCCTGAAGATCATCCGGGCGCTTAAGATCGAGGGCGGGTGCAACGTGCAGTTCGCGCTCGACCCCGACTCCTTCCGCTACTATCTGATCGAGGTCAACCCCCGCGTCTCGCGTTCTTCGGCTCTGGCGTCGAAGGCGAGCGGCTATCCCATCGCCCGCGTGTCGGCGAAGATCGGCGTCGGGATGACCCTCGACGAGATCAAACTCGCCAATACCCCCGCGTCGTTCGAGCCGGCGCTCGACTACGTCGTCACCCAACTCCCGCGCTTCCCGTTCGACAAGTTCGCCGACGCCAACAATACCCTCTCGACCCAGATGAAGGCGACCGGGGAAGTGATGAGCGTCGGACGCACCTTTGAGGAAAGTTTGCTGAAAGGTATCCGCTCGCTTGAGATCGGGGCGTACCACCTGCATATCAAGAAGTTCGACGGGACCCCGACCGAAGAACTGCTCGGCTATATCAAAACCGGCACCGACGACCGCATTTTCGCGATCGCCGAACTGCTCCGCCGCGGCGTCTCGATCGACCCGATCGCGGAGAAAACCGGGATCGACCGTTTCTTCCTCCGCAAACTGAAAAAGATCGTCGGTACCGAATCGCTGCTCCGCGAAAACAAGGGCGACGCCGACGCGCTGTACTACGCCAAGCGGATGGGATTTTCCGACCGCGAGATCGCCGTTCTCTGGGGGAGGACCGAGCGCGAGGTCTTCGACTACCGTACCGCAAAATCGATCGTTCCGGTCTACAAGATGATCGACACCTGCGCGTCGGAGTTCGCGAGTTACGTCCCGTACTTCTATTCGACCTACGAGACCGAAAACGAATCGGTCGTGTCGGATAAAAAGAAGATCGTCGTTCTGGGTTCGGGACCCATCCGGATCGGGCAGGGGGTCGAGTTCGACTATTCGACCGTCCACGCGGTGCAGACCATTCGCGGGGCGGGCTACGAGGCGATCATCATCAACAACAACCCCGAGACGGTTTCGACCGACTACACCTGTTCCGACAAACTCTATTTCGAGCCGCTGACCGTCGAGGACGTGATGAACGTGTTGACGCTGGAGAGACCCGAGGGCGTGATCGTCACGCTCGGGGGACAGACGGCGATCAACCTTGCCGATCCTCTGAAAGAACGCGGAGTGAAGATCATCGGCACCGACTGCGACGCGATCGACCGCGCCGAGGACCGCGACCTGTTCGAGAAACTGCTGCTCTCGCTCGGCATCCCGCAGCCCGAGGGCAGAGCGGTCACCAACATCGAGGACGGCGTCAAGGCGGCGCGCGAGATCGGTTATCCCGTGCTGGTCCGTCCCAGCTTCGTTCTCGGCGGCCGCGCCATGCAGATCGTCGCCAAAGAGGAATCTATGTGGGAATACCTCAAAACGGCGGTCGAGGTCGACGAGGACAAACCCGTGCTGGTCGACCACTACATCCGGGGCAAGGAGGTCGAGGTCGACGCGGTCTGCGACGGCAAACGCGTATTCGTCCCCGGCGTCATGGAGCTGGTCGAACGCACCGGGGTCCATTCGGGCGACTCGATCAGCGTCTATCCGTCGTACAGTCTCTCGGACAAGGTGAAAGAAACGGTCCTCGACTACACCGAGAAACTCGGGCTGGGCATCGGGATCGTCGGGCTCTACAATATCCAGTTCATCGTCGACCCCTCCGAGCGGGTCTACGTCATCGAGGTCAACCCGCGTTCGTCGAGGACCGTGCCCTTCCTCTCGAAGGCGACGGGCTACTCGCTCGCGGACATCGGAACGCTGGTCACCCTCGGCGTGTCGCTCGAGGAACAGGGGCTGACCGAACGCTACCCGAAGGAAAAGGGGCGGTACTACGTCAAGGTCCCCGCGTTCTCGTTCACCAAACTGCGCGGGATGGACGCCTACCTCTCCCCCGAGATGAAATCGACGGGCGAGGCGATCGGCTACGATAAGAAGCTCCACCGCGCCGCCTACAAGGCGATGATCGCCGCGGGGCTGACCCTGAAAAACTACGGCACGGTCCTTGTCAGCGTCGCGGACGAGGACAAGGAGGAGACCGTCCCGCTGATCCGCCGCTTCTACCGGATGGGCTTCAATATCGAGGCGACCACCCTGACCGGGGAGGTGCTCCGAGAGAACGGCATCCGCACCCGCATCCGGCACAAGCCGAGCGAGGGGAGCGAGGAGGTGCTCGATTCGATCCGCGCAGGCTACGTCAGCTACGTCATCAACACCCGCGCCGTCAAATCCGGCGTTCATTACGGCGACGGCGTCGCGATCCGCCGCTGCGCGGCGCAGAACAATATCACGATGCTGACCTCGCTCGACACCGTCCGTATGCTGCTCGACGTGCTCGAGGAAGTCACCCTCGGCGTCTCGACCGTCGACGCGGAATAACCCCCAATAACAAACCCCCTCCGCGTTTCGCGGAGGGGGTTATTTTGTATGGGAAGTTTAATCGGCGCGGTTGACCGTCGTGGTGACGATCGCGCCGTCGGCGCCGGGGATCACGTTGATAAGGACCGAGCGCTGACC
>JAGCYR010000078.1 GCA_017960705.1 Clostridia bacterium
GCGCAGCGGGTTGTCCCGAAACGAATAGCTTTTCATAGTTTTTATCCCAGTTCGATCATTTTGTCGATGCAGACCCGAGCTTCCTTCATCGTCGCCTCGTCAAGGACGATCTCTTCGCCACCCTCGCCTTTGACGGCGGCGAGAACGTCGGGAAGCGAGGTCAGGCGCATATTGCGGCAGACCAGATTTTTCGAGAGCGGGTAGAACTTCGTGTCGGGGAAGCGGTAGGAGAGGTGCCACACGACGCTGATCTCTGTTCCGATGATGAACTCCTTTGCGTCGCTCTCGGCGGCGTATTTCATGATCCCGCTGGTCGATCCGATATAATCGGCGAGAGCGGTTACGTCGGGTTTGCATTCGGGATGCACCAGCAGTTTCGCTGTGGGATGCTTCGCTTTCGCCGCAACCGTTTCTTCCTTCGAGATCGCGGCGTGTACCGGGCAGCCGCCTCGCCAGAGCGTGATCTTCCGGTCTGGGTACGCCGCCTGCACGTAGGCGCCGAGGTTGCAGTCGGGGATGAAAAGGATCTCACGGTCGGTGGGCAGTTTCCGCATAATATCAAGCGCAGACGCTGAGGTGACGCAGACGTCGCAGGCGCGTTTGAGATCGGTCGTCGTGTTGACGTAGCAGACGACGAGGACGTCGGGATGATCCGCGCGGTAATCCTCGATCTCCTCGCGCACGAATTGTTCCGCCATCGGGCATCCCGCGTCGGGGGCGGCGAGGAGCACGCGCTTTTCGGGGGAGAGCAGTTTGACGGTCTCCGCCATAAAACGGACGCCGCACATCAGGACGTTCTTTTCGGTGATCCCCATCGCCTTTTTACTGAGGGCGAAGGAATCTCCCGTAAAGTCTGCGACCTCGACGATCTCGGGGGATTGGTAGGTGTGCGCTAAAATCGCGAATCCTTTTTCCTTTTTCGCTTTCAGGATCGCGTCCTGATATTCTCTGACGGTAGACGGCATTTCGGTTTCCCTTCTTTCGATCGGTTAAAAGCAGTTGCGCGGGTAATACTTGTATTCGTCGTAATAATTCTCGACATAGTCCTTTTCGGGATCGCGACGGACGACGGGACCGGGATCGGTTTTTGAGGTTCGGATCCAGAAGCGGTCGGCGTCCCAGTTGACGATCCGTCTGTGCACTACGGCGAGCGCCTTCTTGTTGATCCTCGAACCGATGATCTTCAGGGCGTTCAGCGACTTCTTTTCGTTCGGCGGGGCGGCGCGTTCCATAAGCTCGCCGACCGGAACCGACGTCGGGAAGGCGAGGATCAGTACGCGGAGGAACATTCGCTCGCTTCTGTTGAACATCAGCGGTTCACCGTATACGGTGTGATCGGCGTACTCGATGCGGTCGCGGACCCCTCCGGCGATCCTGTCCCACGGATCGGGTTTTCCGCGCGAAAGCAAGAGGTCGCGCGTTTCGTGCAGAATCTTGCGGTCGGTCAGTTTTGCAGAGAGTATCAGGTCGGGTTGGTTGATATCCTTGATATCGCGTACGGTCTGCTCGCTTCCAAGCATCACGATCGGGTAAGGGTACTTCTTGTGAAAGGTCTTGCAGAAGAGGGGAGGGCGAGCCGGATCGTCCGGACGGAGCAGCAGAACGAAGGTGATCTCGTCGGTGATCCGCCGGGAGGGCACGCGGTTACGGAGCGAGCAGTAGGTCGTGACGTCTGCGATCAGGTGGAGGTCCCACAGGTGTTTCTGCATTTGTTCTCCACGTTTCCTGTCGCTGTCAAGGATCAGGATCATACGCGCCCCCTCCGGTTTTTGTCATATTATATCACAGGAAAATGCGAATTGCAAGGTTTTTCCCCAAAGACGGAGCACGGCTTGACAGATATTTCGGTATGTGTTACAATGGACGAAAGAACGGAGATCGGAGAAAAACGATGAAAGATGGGGCATTTCTTGGGAAACGGGTGATCGTGACCGGCGGGTCTCGCGGGATCGGCGCCGAGATCGTGCGCTGCTTCACCGACGAGGGCGCAACCGTCGCTTTTCTCTATCGCAACTCGGTCGAAGCGGCGGATCAGCTCGCGAAGGCGACCGGGGCGATCCCGTTTCAGTGTGACCTCGGGGACCCCTACGACGCGGAACGGGCGATCCAGGAAGCGGAGGGGGCGATCGGCGGGATCGATATCCTTGTCAACAACGCGGGGATCGCGCATTCGTGCCTTCTGCAGGATATGAATCAAAAGGTCTGGGACGATCTGATCGCGGTGAATCTGACCTCCGTTTTCGTCTGCTGTCGTCTTCTGATCCCCGATATGATCCGGCAGGGTTCCGGGCGGATCGTCAATATCTCCTCCATCTGGGGGATGGTCGGCGCGTCCTGCGAAACCGGTTATTCCGCCGTTAAAGCAGGGGTGATCGGGCTGACCAAGGCGCTCGCGAAAGAACTGGGTCCCTCCGGCATCACGGTCAACTGCGTCGCGCCTGGCGTGATCGATACCGATATGATGAAAGAATACGACGAGGAGACCAAACGCAGTCTTGCGGACGAGACCCCGCTCGGACGGCTCGGAACGCCGCGTGATATCGCGCAGGCGGTGCTGTTTCTTTCGGGCGAGGGCGGTTCCTTCATCACGGGTCAGGTGATCTCCCCGAACGGAGGATTCGTCATCTGAAAAAAAGTTTTCGCGGGACTTGCATTTATATTTTCTCTATGTTATAATATCTGACGGAACACGGTGCGCCGTGATTCCGAACGTCGGACGGAGTCATACTATCCGGGGAGGCAGCGGTGCCCTGTACCCGAAATCCGCTTCAGCGGGGGTGAATTCCGTTCCCGAGGGGTGTTTCTGTATAGTCTGCGCCGTTTCGAGTTGCGTTGAACGATGGGTCTTCCGCAATCGGCGGCTGTGAACCATGTCAGGCGGGGAACCGAGCAGCATTAAGCGGTTTGTCCGATGTGCCGGAAGGGCGCCTGTCCGGAGC
>JAGCYR010000079.1 GCA_017960705.1 Clostridia bacterium
ACGCGAAGCCCGTCGATATGAAACTCGCGGAACCAATACAGAGCGTTCGAGATCAGGAAGGACTGCACTTCCTCGCGCCCGAGATCAAAGAAACGGGTGCCCCAGGAGCGCGACTCCATACGATCCTTCCCCTGGTATTCATAGAGGGGATGACCGTCGAACTCGTAGAGCCCCCATTCGTCTTTCGGGAAGTGCGCCGGGACCCAGTCGAGGATGACGCCCACGCCCGCCCGGTGCAACGTGTCGACGAAATAACGGAAATCGTCGGGCGTACCGAAACGGGAGGTCGGGGCGTAGTCGGCGCAGACCTGGTAGCCCCAGGAACCGTCGAATGGATATTCCGCGATGGGCATCAGCTCAACGTGCGTATATCCCATCGTCTTGACGTAGGAGACCAGCGTATCGGCAAGCTCGCGGTAGGAGAGATAACCGCCGTCCTCTTTCCGATCGAAGGAGCCGGGATGGACCTCGTAGATATTGACGGGAGCCGAGAGATAATGTCCCTTCGGAGACGCGGCAACAGTCTTTTTGCGGTACGCTAGCCACGCTTCGTCTCCGAAGGTATAGCCCGGCTCGTCGACGATCACGGTCCCGCCGTCGTCGCCGCCCTTGGAATAAAACGCGTAGGGATCGCCCTTGCAGACGCCCTTTCCGTTTGCGATCACGAGATACTTGTAGACCGAACCGACAAGCGAAGCGTCGCTCTTGACGGTCACCTCCCAGATCCCCTTGTCGGTCACCCGCGTCAGCGCGATTCCTCGTTCCCAATCGGTGAAATCCGAGACCAGCCGGACCTCGTCGGCGCAGGGCGCCCAGGTGCGGAAGGTATAGAAAAAGGAACCGTCCGAAACAGCTTTCCGGCAGCCGAGAAAACGGTACGCGGTATAGAGCGTCCCCTGATGAAAGAGATACTCGTCGCAAGACCCGTCGCGCGACCGTCCGCTCCCGGACAAGACCTGAATCATCGGATCAATTCCTTTCGGTTTTACTATTATAACAATTTTATCATAGTATAATTCCGTTGTCAAGCAAACAGACCCAAACAATTATAAAAAAAGTACAAACGGACCCGCAAAAGCGGTCGTTCGTTTGTACTATTTGGGGAAAAAGCAATTCAGAGGACGATTTCGGCGTGCCGGACGACGTGACAGTTCACGTTGACGGCGACCGGAAGCCCCGCGATATGGGTCGGTCCGACCTCGATCTTAACGGCGAAAGCAGAGGTGTCGCCCCCGAACCCTTGGGGTCCGATGCCGAGCGCGTTGATCCCGTCGAGTATGCTCTTCTCCATTTTCGCGTAGTTCGGATCGGGGTGACTGTCCGCGAGGCTGCGGGTCAGCGCCTTTTTGGCGAGCAGCGCGCACCCCTCGAAATCTGACCCGATCCCGACGCCCACCGTCACGGGAGGACAGGGGTTGGACCCGGCTTTCGCGACCGAGCCGACGACGAAATCGACGATATCGGCGGGCTTTGCGGACGGTGTGAACATTTTGAGGGCGCTCATATTCTCGCTGCCGAATCCCTTGGGCGCGGCGGTCAGTTTCAGCCTGTCGCCGGAAACGGTGCGGATATGCAGGATCGCAGGGGTGTTGTCCCCGGTATTCTCGCGGTAGAACAAGGGGTCGCGCACGACCGAGCAGCGGAGCTTCCCGTCGAGATACGCATCGGAAACCCCGCGGTTGACGGCGTTTTCAAGCGTGTCGCCCTCGATATGCACGAGCGATCCGATCTCTGCGAACACCACCGCCATCCCGGTATCCTGACAGATCGGCAGTCCCTTTTCACAGGCGATCGCATCGTTTTCTTGAATTGCGGTAAGAACGCCGCGCGCAAGCTCGTTGCGTTCTGCCTTGATCGCGCACGCAAGGCGTTCCTTGACGTCCTCGCCGATCACGCTGTTCGCTTTGAGAAAGAGGTCGCGCACGGCGTTTGAAACGTCCTCTGCGTTTATCCTTCTGATCTGGTCTGCCATCTTATTTCCTCCCGGAGGCGAGCGCCTCGGTCACGGCGCGAGGGAGAAACGCCGTTTCCGCGTCGGAATACAGGCGCGCGATCTCCCGTTTCGCTTTTCTTTTCCTTCTCATTGTATCATTTTTTCGTTTCAGAATCAAGTACGAGAACAAAAGAATCGACCGGATCAGCGAAAAACATTTCCGACCGGGATAGAAAAGACAATACCGCACGAGCCTGAATAGGTCGAGCCAAAACCGGAAGACGCGTTCGGTTTGCTCTTTAAGAAGCGAGAGAAACAGGTATCTCACCGTAAAAAATCCGATAAGGAATACCGCCAAATGGTAAAGCCGTCCTCTCCCCCCAAGCACCGTCGCGTCGTAGAGGACGAGATAACACCCGGTAAGCAAGGAAAAGAGAATGTCGAGCAAAAACGGAAGGATCCTTCCCCGCCTGGCTTTCCTTCTCCCTGACGCATGGAAAAGAAACCGTTTTTGCGGGTATTCACCTATACAAGCGCGGCGGACGAGCGACAGAACGGCAGAGATCCCG
>JAGCYR010000080.1 GCA_017960705.1 Clostridia bacterium
ATTTTCTCCGTTTTGCCCGCTTGACAGATAAAACCGACCGAAACGCGCTCTCCCCCTCTTCCCCGCCCCCTCTTCGCCGGATTCGTAAAGTTTACGAATTATCGGAACGGGCGGATAACGAGGTACGGAGAAGCCGCGTCAGACCCCCCTCCGGCGACCCAACCGGACACCCAAAACACCCTTTGAAGGAGGATCGGGATGTACCTGATCGTAGCCGAAAAACCGAGTCTTGCCCGCAACATCGCCTCCGCCGTCGGAAACTCCGTCAGGCGGGACGGATACCTCGAATGTCCGGGGTATCTCGTCACCTGGGCGTTCGGGCATCTGTTCTCGCTCGTCGATATTGAAGATTACCAGGGCGGGATGCCCGAATCCGGCAAAGCGCGCTGGAAGCTCGACAACCTTCCCTGCATCCCGACCGAGTTCCGCTTTGAACTCCGCCGGGGCGACGACCGCAAGGTCGATCCCGGCATCCGGAGGCAGTTCGACGTCATCACGTCGCTCGTCAACCGCCCCGACGTCGAGGCGATCGTCAACGCGGGCGACGCAGACCGCGAGGGCGAGATCATCGTCCGCACCTGCGTCCGCTTCGCGCTCCGCTCGGAAAAGCCCATGAAGCGGCTCTGGCTCCCCGACCAGACGCCCGAGACCGTACGCTCCGCGCTCGCCTCGCTTGAGGACGACGACAAGTACGACGACCTCGCGAACGAGGGCTACGCCCGCACCTATATCGACTGGCTCTACGGCACCAACCTGACCCGCTACGCCACCCTGAAAACCGGCAAATTCCTGCGCGTCGGGCGGGTGATCGTGCCGATCGTGCGCGCCGTGTACGACCGGGATATGGAGATCCGCAACTTCGTTCCGAAAAAGTACTTTTCGATCCGTTCGGCGGCGAAGACCGGGGGCGAGGCGGTCGAGCTGATCTCGAAGAACCGCTTTGACGCCGACCAAGCGGAACAGGCGCGCGCCTACTGCGACAAACTCAACGCCGAGACCGCGGTCGTGACCGACAAATCGAGCAAGACCGACCGGATGTTTCCGGGCAAGCTTTTCTCGCTCTCCACGCTTCAGAACCTGCTCGGCAAGAAGTACAAGATGTCGATGAACGACAGTCTCGCGACCGTGCAGAAGCTCTACGAGGAGGGGTACCTCACCTATCCGCGTACCAACTCGGAATACCTCTCGAAAAACGAGTGCGACAAGGTGCGCCAGATCCTTGCGGGGATCTCGAAGCTCGGCTATCCCGTCGCGTTCCGTCAGTCCAAGTCCATCTTCGACGACAGCAAGATCGAGTCGCACTCCGCGATCACCCCGACCTACAAGATCCCCGATAAGGGCAAGCTCTCGGAGCGTGAGAATCAGGTCTACGCCACGGTTTTCCGCCGCTTCGTCGCGAACTTCTGTTCGGAGGAGTGCAAGGTCGAGCGGTCCGAGATCACGGTCAAGGTCGGGGACGTCGAGACCTTCACGCTGAAGGGCACGGTTTTGGTCGAGCCCGGCTGGACCAAATACGACGATTACACCCGCCGCGATAAGATCCTCCCCAATCTCTCGGTCGGCGACAAGGTGAATACCCGCTTCGCCCCGGAGGAGAAGGAGACCACCCCGCCGAAGCACTATACCATCGAGACGCTCAACCAGTTCTTAAAGAACCCTTTCCGCGAGGAAAAGGAGAAGGCGGAGGACGCCGCGCCCGAGGACGATACCGAGGAGTACCGCGCGGTGTTTCTCGGGCTGGAGCTCGGAACCGAAGCCACCCGCACCGGGATCATCGAGAACGCCAAACGCAGCCGGTATATCGCTCTGAAAAAGGACGTCTACACCATCCTCCCCGACGGCGAGTATCTGGTGCAGGCGCTCGACCGGATGAAGATCGATATGAACAAGTACAAGACCGCCGAGATGGGCAAGGCGCTGAAGGCGGTCTACCGTCGGGAAATGACCGTTTCGGACAGCGTGTCGCTCGCCGCCAAAGAGATCGGAGAGATCTTCGCGCGGCAGGACGCGATGCCGGGACAGATGCCGGGGGATTCGGGACAGACCGGAACGCTCGGCGAGATCGTCGGGGATTGCCCGCTCTGCGGGGAGCACGTCGTGCGCGGGCGCTTCCGCTACGGGTGTATGGGGTTTAAGAACGGGTGTCGGTTCACCATCCCCGTCAACCTTTGCCGCCGCGATATCCCGATCGCCGCCGCCCGCGATCTTCTCACCACCGGCAAGACCAAGAAGATCGACGGCTTCGTTTCACGCGCCGGGCGCACCTTCGGCTCTGAACTCGTCCTCCGCGACGGCAACGTCGAGTTCAGTTTCTCCACTCCGAAGGACGATAAAAAGAAACCCTCCGCCAAACCCAAGCGCAAACCCGCCCGGAAGAAGACAGAGAAATAATAACGCCCCCGCGGGGGAGCGGGGGAACGACGGGAGTTTTCCGCTTTCTTGAAAGAAAGCTCGGCAAAGAACTTCATTCCGGAAAGAATAATGAAATCAGCAAAACGGCGCCCCCCGCAGGACTGCCGCCGTTTTGCGGTTCTATAGCCGCCGCTACTGTTTTCACCCTTGCTTTTTTTGCGTCCGTTCCATGCCTTCCACTTGAGGGGAAGGTGGCGCGAAGCGCCGGATGAGGTGTTCCTTTCGGTAAAACAAAACGTTGACCGCGCCGAACGGCGCGGTCAACTTATAACGATTGCGGCCTGCTTGTAGGCGGCAATCTCATAACTCATAACGTTTCGCGTCAGCGAAACTTATAGTTCGTCGAAATTCACGACGACGGAGGCGTACAGCGGCAAGGTCAGCGTATGCGCGCCGGAGCCGGTGCCGAAGACCTCGGTCGAAACTTCCGTGAGATCGTGGTCGTTGTCGAGCGAGCGCACCGTCACGCGCACGGGCTTGTCGGAGAGACCCTTCCACTCGATCTTGACGGTTTCGGGCGCAAAGCCCACGCCGTCGATCGAGGTCAGCTCGTTGCGGTAGTTGGTGAGCAAGAGCGCCCCGTGACCCCCGTCCTCGCTCTTCGCCGCGAGCGCGTAGATCCCCTCTCCCTCGGCTTCCGCCTTGACCTCGGTGCCGAGCTCGGCGAGGTCGGAGAAGGCGTAGAACGCGTAGTAGGGCTTCAAGGGTTCGTAGGAGATCCGGTCGAACAGACCGTTGAACTCGGCGCAGGTGTGCCGCGCGTCGTAGTACATCAGGTGGTCGAGCGGCGAATCCTGGCAGGTGATCATGACCGCGATATTGAACGCCGCGCCTTTCAGGGCGTGGATGGTCCGATACGAATGGAGCAGGGTCTCGCGCGGTTCCCACGCGACGAGGAAGTTCCACTCGTTCAAGATCAGCTCGACGTCGCCGTAGCCCGCCTCGGCCATGTGCTCCTTCGCGATCTGAATGTCGCGGGCAAACTGCTCGGTCGTGCTGGCGTAGCGGTGGAACGAGAAGAAGTCCATCGGCGGCTTCTTTTCTTTCAGATACGGAATGAACTCTTTCCACCACTCGACCCGTTTGATGTGGGTCAGCGCCGGTCCCCCGACCTTGATATCCGGGAAGCACTTTTTCAGGTGACGGATCGCGATATCGAACAGCTCGATGTACTCGCCGATGGTCCCGGTCCAGCACATATGACCGAGCAGGTCGGGCTCGTTCCAGATCTCCCAGTACTCGATCCCGCGGTAAAAACCGTCCGCCCATCCCTCGTTTTCGTGCCGGATGATGTGCTCGCAGATCCGCGCCCACTTATGGAAGTCCTTCGGCGGGATGGAGCCGTAGCGCTTGATCTCGTGCTCGATCGTGGTCCCGAGCCGGTAGAAGATCTTGGTCCCGACTTTCTCGATCGAGTCAAGATACACGTCGGTCAGGGTGAAATCGTAGGACGCGGGATCGTTCTCGTCGGCGTCGAAATTCGGAAAGATCTCGTGCACGTCGACCGTGTGCCGCCATTCAAAGGTCGAGTCGTGCAGCCTGGCGTACGGGATCCTCGCCGCGGCGTAGAACTCGTGGTTTTTTAAGTCGTGATCCCCGAGAGGTCCGTTGTTGACGCTGTTCATATCCTTGATTTTGCCCTGCGTCTTTGCGAAATCGATCTTGACGTTTCCCATTGTTTATCTCCTTTGGTTTATTCCGCGTCGTAATGGACCAGAACCGTGCCGAACATCGGCAGCGAAAGCGTGTGGAAGCCCGCCCCGCTCCCGAAGGTCTCGCCCGAGATCTCGGAAAGGTCGCGGTCGGCGTCCAGCATCCGCACCGTCACGCGCACGGGTTTGTCACAAAGTCCGTCCCACTCGATCCTGACGTCCTGCGGGGGATACTCCTTGCCGTCGAGCGACGTTTCGTTTCGGTAGTTGGTGAGCAGCAGCGCGCCGTGGCCCCCGTCCCTGCTCTTCGCCGCCAAAGCGTACAGTCCTTCCCCGTCCGCGACGGTTTTCACCTCGGTCCCGAGATCGGCAAGATCCGCGAAGGCGTAGAATGCGTAGTAGGGTTTGAGGTTCTCCCACGAATACCTTTCAAACAGCCCGTTGAAGTAAGAGCTGTGCCGCGCGTCGTAGTACATCAGGTGATCCAGCGCCGTATCCTGACAGACCGTCATGACCGCCGCGCAGAACGACGCGCCGATCAGTTCGTGCAGTCCGCGGTAGGAGTGGATCAGCTTCTCCTTCGGCGACCACCCGAGCAGGTAGTTCCACTCGTTCAGGATCAGCTCGCAGTCGGGGTACCCCGCCTCGACCATGTAGTTCTTCGCGATCCCGATATCCTCCGCGAACTTTTCGGGGACGCTGCCGTATTTATGGAAGGAGAAGAAGTCCATCGGCGGCTTCTTTTCTTTCAGATACGGGATGAATTCGTCGAAAAACTCGGCGCGCTTGACGTGGGTGAGCGCGGGACCGCCGAACTTCAGGTCGGGGAAGCACTTTTTCAGGTGGTTGATCGCGATATCGAAGAGTTCGATGAACTGCGCCGTCGTACCCGTCCAGCAGCTTTTGCTGACCAGATCGGGTTCGTTCCAGATCTCCCAGTACTCGATCCCGCGGCGGTAGCCGTCCGCCCATCCCTCGTTCTCGTGCCGGACGATGTGCTCGCAGATCCGCGCCCACTTGTGAAAGTCCTTCGGGGGGACCGCGCCGTACTTTTTCGACTCGGCTTCGATCGAGTTGCCGAGGCGGTAGAAGATCTTGGTCCCGGTCTTTTCGATCGTGTCGAGGTACTCGTCGGTCAGGGTGAAATCGTAGGACGCCGGATCGTTCTCGTCGGCGTCGAAATCGGGAAAAACGCAGAGGATATCCACCGTGTGACGCCAGTTGAAACTCGAATCGTGCAGCCGCGCGAAGGGGATCCGCGCGTCGGCGTACGCCTGATAGCTCCCGACGTCGAACTCCCCGTCGGGGCCGTTGTTGACGCTGTTCATGTCCTTGATCCTGCCGAGCGTTTCGGCAAACGAGATCTTGACGTTGCCCATACCGTTTTGCTCCTTTTTTCTGCCCTCGGGACTATCGTCCCGTATTGATTCTATTATACCAATCCGCGCCTTTTCTGTCAAGCGATTTTCTCCCGATCGGCGGGGAAAATCGGGCGTTCTCCGCAGATCCCGCGACGTCCGTTTTCCCCTCTCTCCTTTTGCTTCGGATTAACTTTTACATCTCTCTTTTCGCACGGAACGCGGTTTGTTTTGCCGTCGCTTGACATTTCGGCGCTTTTCTGCTACAATAGTGGCAGAAACCGAAAAGGAGAAAAACGATGAAAGGTTCCGACACGCGCCCGCCCGAGACCTTTACCTTCGATTTTGCGAAACGGCGCTTCCCCGTCTGGTTCCGTCCGGAGGAATCGACGAGGCAGGCGGCGGTCGTCTCCTATATGCACGCGCACCAGCTGAGTCTGACGCGGGTCTACGCGAAGGCGGGCTGCTCCCGTCATTTCTGCGTCTACCGCTTCGTGACCTACGACGATCCGGCGGCGATCCCGGGACCTGTCGAGAGCTGCGGCTGGATCGACGTGGGGGGACCCGAGCCGGGCTGCCGTCTGCCGCAGGGGTTCGTGTACCGTCCCGGACGGGCGATCCCGATCCTGCAGGCGGCGTTCGACCGCACCCCGGAGCCGGCGACCCCGATCGGGCGCGACCCGATCCACGCGCCCCGCTTTTCGGGGGGAAGCGGAACGGCGGAGGATCCCTACCGCATTTCGTCGGCGGAGGAACTGCTCCTGCTCTCCTATCTCTCCAACCACCGCGCCTATACCGGGGTCGACCCGACGCTCGCGGAGGAGATCGGGGACAACTTTGCCGATTGGAGCCGCGGAAAGCATTTCAAGCTGACCCGCGACATCGTCTGGAACGATCCCGCGCGCGATCCCGCCGAGGGGGTCTCCTTCCCCATCATCTGCAACCGCAACGCCGCCTGGGGGCGTTCCGCGCACTTCGCGGGGACCTTTGACGGCGCGGGGCACTTCATCCGCGGGCTCTACGTCTCGGAGGACGAGGAAAAGAAGCGCTACCCCGGCGACGACTACGCCTACAACAACGGCGTATCGCTGTTCGGCGCCCTGCACGGGACCGTGAAGAACCTGGCGATCACCGATTCGTATTTCACCGGCTCCGCCCGCGTCGCCGCGGTCGCGGGGGTGCTCTATCTCGGCGGCACGATCGAGAACTGCCTTGCCGACAACCGCCTCTACCTGAGGGGGACGGCGGGCGACCGCAACGCGGGCGGGCTTGTCGGCTTCTCGGTCAACGGCAATATTTCGCGCTCGGTCGTCGGGGGCGAGATCTGCGGCTCGATCTACTCGAACGTCTGTTTCCTCGGCGGGATCTTCGGCGCCGTCGCGACCGGAGCCAACCTGACGACCTCGGTCTCCGACTGCTTCGTGTTCGCCTCCGTGCGCGAGCTGATCGACCCGAACGTCCGGCGCGACCATCCGGCGCTGCTCTCCCCCCACGACGAGAAGCACGTCGAGATCATCCGGGTCACCGAGGGCGTGCTCAACGTCCAGATCCGCAAGGACCGCTACGTCGGGACGCCGGGCACGGTCTTCGTCGTCAACCCCTACGAGTTTTTCCAGGCATTCGTTTCGCCCTCCGACGCGAAGCGCACCTCGGTCGACTTCTTCTCGTTCTCGCTGCCCGAATTCGTCCGGCAGGAGGACTCGCCCTTTGATCTGCTCTTCTCGGACAACCCGGGGCGCATCCGCTTTGCGAACGTGATCCCGCTCTCCGACCCCGGGCTTCCGGGCGTGACGGCGGCGATCGACTATCTCTTCGAAAACAAAGGGAAAACTACCGACCGCCCCCCCTCCTTCGTGCCCGCCGCCGTCAACGAGAAACTGCGGCTCCGCGCGGGGGTCTGGCGCTTCGTTTCGGAGATGGCGGAACACGGGCTGATGTCGCTCTCGGTCGACCAGAAGGAGCAGAAGAGCGCGAAGTTCCGTACCGAAATGATCCGCTATATCGAGGAGAACTATCGCGGCGATCTCTCGACCGAAACGGCGGCGCGATTCTTCTTTTTCAGCAAGAGCTATTTCTGCCGCCGCTTCCGGCAGGAGTTCGGGCTTCCCTTCGCGGTCTATCTCCAGAACTTCCGCATCCGCAAGAGCAAACAGCTCGATCCCGCGCAGTTTCCCTCGCTCGCCGCGCTCGCGGCGTCGGTCGGCTTCCCCTCCTACTACCACTTCGAGCGGGTCTTCCGCAAGTGGATGGGGATGACCCCCCGCGCCTACTTCGAGACGGTGCGCCGCGCGGGAGAGCCGCCGGTCTTCGCGGACGACGATCTGATCGAAAAATAATTCTCCGCAATCAAAAGGGATGGGTGAAGACCCATCCCCGTTTTTTCGTTTGTCGACGGTCAGATCTGCGGCAAAACCCGTCTCACGATCTCCGCGTTCAAAGCCGCCGCGTGCTCCGCAAAACTCGGAAAATCCACGTCGGCTTTGCCGTCCGCGCGGTCGGAGATGGTACGGATCACCCCGCACCGCACGCCGTACAGGAAACAGACGTGCGCGATCGCCGCCCCCTCCATCTCGCAGGCGAAAGCGCCGAAGGTCTTTCGGATCCACTCCTTCTTTTTCCCGTCCGAAATGAACTGATCCCCCGAAGCGATGGTTCCTTCCAGCACCCGCATCCCGAGTTCCCTCGCGGCTTGCGCCGCGGCGGCGGAGATTTTGGGATCGGCGGGGATCTTGATCCGTCCGACGCCCGACACGAATCCGGGCGGGTCGAAGGGGGTGGTATCGTAGTCGTGCTGGACGAGATCGGTCGCGATCACGGCGTCCTCGGGATCGAGCGTCTCTTCGAGCGCCCCCGCCACGCCGGTATTGACGATCGCCTTCGCTCCGAAGGTGCGGATCATCTCGGCGGCGGTCATCGCGGCGTTCACCTTGCCGACGCCGCTCCGCGCGACGACGACCTCGCGCCCGTTGAGTTTCCCCACGTGATAGACCACGATCCCGATCGTCTGCTCCTTATGATCCTCCAGCGCGGGGATCAGGGTCGCCACCTCGCTCTCCATCGCGCCGATAATGCCGATGCGTTCGGTCATACCGTTCCTCCTTCAATCGGGCTTCGCCCGTTTCTTTTTTTATTGTACCACGTTTCAAGAATAAATGCAAGCCCCGCGCACGGTCGAAGATGGCTTCGCTCCCCGTTTTTTCCGGTTCCCTTTTCGCCCCGCCGCGAGTATAATGATAACAGAACGGACGGGAGGGACGGGATATGGATTTCATACGCATCAGCGACGTGAAGATCAAGGTGACGCTGTCGCAGGAGGACCTTGACCGCTGCGTGACCGAGGGCGAACGCGAGCGCGGCTCCGACGGCTCCGGCGGCTCACACGGCACTCTTCGCGCGATCCTCCGCGAGATCCGGCGCAAGACAGGATTCGACGCGACGGGCGAGCGCGTCCTGATGCAGATGTTTCCGGGATCCGACGGCGGTTGCGAGCTGTTCGTCACCCGGCTCGGCAAACTCCCCGACAAACTGCCGGACGCCAAGCCGAGCGACAAGCCAAGCGCCCGCAAGCCCGCGCAACTTCCCGCCGCCCCGCCTCCGCTCCGCTCGGCGGTCTTCGTCTTCGAGCGGCTCTTTCCCCTGCTCTCGGTCTGTCGGCACCTTTCCCGCGTAGGATACCCGCACCTCTCCGCCGCCTACTACGGGGACGACGGTCTCTGGTATCTCGTCCTGCAGGAGCAGATCCCCCGCGACCGCCCCTCGCCCCTTTCCTTTGCCGAGGAATTCGGTACTCGCCGCCGCGCCGGCGCGACCCTCGCTTACATCAAGGAACACGGCGCCTGCGTCTCACCCTCGAACGCCGTCGCCGACCTCGCCCCCCTCGCCTGACCTCGCCCCTCGATCTTCATTTCTTCTTTTCTCCCTCTCGCGCCGCCTCCGTCTCGCTCCCCCTCTCCCGTCGTGCCTCCCGTCTTCATTTCGTCATTTCTTCATTTCATCATTTCTTCATTCTTCCTTGTTTCCCCTCACTCGCCCCTGTATTCTCCCCCCGGCAAGTTTTTTTGAGAAACCCCTTGCAAAACCGTCCCCGATATGCTATACTATTCCTCGCCCGGGGCATTAGCGCAGCTGGGAGCGCACAACACTGGCAGTGTTGGGGTCACGAGTTCGAGTCTCGTATGCTCCACCAAAGGGGAGCTGTGCGAACTTTTTTGAAGTTCGCACAGCTCCCCTTTTATGCACTCCGTGGGACTCGAACTCGTGAGTTTTCGCCGCGGAGCGGTGAAAACTCTCATTTCACGCCATCCTATCCGGTCGCCTTTTTCTCTCCGTCAGGCGTGAAATGGAGAGTAGCGCCGACTTGTCGGCGCGTCGAGTCTCGTATGCTTGCTTCTTCGACCTCGAACTCGTCTTATTTGCGGCGCGGAGCGACGCAAATAAACAAATCTCGCCATCCAATACGGTTGCC
>JAGCYR010000081.1 GCA_017960705.1 Clostridia bacterium
CAGATCCGGGTCGACGCCTCGCTGCCCGAGAGGACCGCGGTCCTGCCGACCGATATCGCCTCCGCGTTCAAGCGCTACTGTGAATCCGCTCCGACCCCCGAGAGCGTAAAGACCTCGCTGTCGGCGAGCGGATCCAAATCGGAGAAAGGCGGCTCTGCCTCGTGGAACTACGCGTTAGACGGCGCGACCCTGCAAACCGAGGGGGGCAACGACGACGGTACGCTCCGTGTCTCGCCCGACCTCTTCCTTGAGATCTGCGAGGCGGTCGAAGAACCCCTCTACCGTCAGGTTTCGCTGTTCTTTTCGTCCGACCGCGCGGCGAAGAGCGCGATCAAGGGGATCAACGCAGACGGGTATCTCGCGGTCAAGTCCGACGCGACCTACTCGCCCGACGCCTCCGAGGTGATCGTCAACTCGATCTTTTTCATCCTCTCGATCTGGCTCTGGCTCTCCGCCCTGCTCTTCTTCGCCTTCTTCGTCTCACTCTGCTGCGGACGGTCGATCGACGCCTTCCGCGGCGACGCCTCGATCATGCGAAGTATGGGGATCCCGGTCAAGGTGATCCGGATCGGGATGTACGTCCGGATGCTGCTCTCGCTGATCCCGGCGTACCTGCTCGCGGGGGTCGCCGTGTTCTTCATCTTCCGGACGCCGGCTCTCAATCAACTGTTCCGCTTCCCCGCCCCGTGGCAGTTCGTTCTGATCGTCGTCGGGATGCTCGCGCTCGCCCTTCTTTCGACGAGACGTCAGGTCAGGCGTCTCTTCAAGGCGAGCGTCAAATCCGCCCTGAAAGGGGGTGACGCCGCATGATCTCCATCAACCGTCTTGATAAAACCTTCAACCGCGGCAAAGCAAACGCCATCCACGTCGTAAACGATATTTCGCTCGAACTCCCCGCCTCGGGGATGGTCGCGATCTTCGGCCGCAGCGGCTGCGGCAAGACCACGCTGCTGAACGTCATCGGCGGGCTTGACCGGGTCCAGAGCGGATCGGTCGAGATCGACGGCGAGAGGATGACCGTATCGAACGATTCGCTCCGCAACCGTTCGGTGGGCTATATCTTCCAGAACTATCTTCTGAACCGCGAACAGACCTGCTATGAAAACGTCGCCGACGCGCTCCGCCTGCTCGGCGTGACCGACCGGAAGTTTATTGAAACACAGGTCGACGCCGCGCTCCGCGCGGTCGGGATGGAACGCTTCGCCTCCCGGTTGCCCGACACCCTCTCGGGCGGTCAGCAGCAGCGCATCGCGATCGCACGCGCGATCGTAAAGAACCCCCCGGTCATCCTCGCCGACGAGCCGACCGGGAACCTCGACGAACAGAACACCCTGCACGTGATGCGGCTGCTGAAAGTCATCTCGCGCGACCGTCTGGTTCTCTTGGTCACGCACGAAGAAAACCTCGTCTCCGCGTTCTCCGACCGGGTAATCGAACTCTCGGACGGACGCGTGATCTCCGACCGTAAAAACGTCCCGACCGAGGGCTTTGCAAAACGCGACAAGAACGCCGTGTATCTCGGCGATCTGCCGCACAAGACCGTCCTTGACGGCGAAGGCGTGAAGCTCGACCTGTACGGCGACGCACCCGCCCCGGACGTCAAGCTCCGGCTGGTCCGGGCAGAGGACGGACGGATCTATCTCAAAGTCGATTCGGACAACGTCAGCGTCCTCGACGGATCGAGCGAAATACGGCTCGAAAACGGCGCCGCGCCCAAAACGGGAGAGAATCCCGAACAAGAGGACGATCTTCCCGACCTTTCGGCGCTCAAGCCGGTCAAGGGAGCGCGTCCCGGGCGGCTCTTCGGCTTCTTCGACGCGTGGAGGAGCGGCGTCCGCACCAATCTCGGACAGAAGAAGCGCGGACGGAAGGTGCTCCGCTGGGCGCTGGGCCTCTTCGCCGCCGTCGTGGTCTTTATGACGGCGTCGCTCGGCGTGTTCGTCAAGAAACTGTCCGACGTGGACGGGACCTATCATCACCACGTCGTCTACGCCTACGCGGGCGACGAGATCTCCGCCGCCGCCCTCTCCGCCCTCGCAGAGGAGGACGGGGTCGTTTACCGGCAGGTCGCCTTCTCCCGTCCCAATAACGAGCAGACCTTCCCGTTCAACCTCGGGAACTTCGAGACCTTCGGCTCGGATAGTTACGGATTCCGGTTCTCTTCGTCCGATTTCAAGACGACGGGCGTGATCCTTCTGCGTTCCGCCGCCGCGTCGCGGCAATTGCTCGCAGGAAAGAATACCGACCTTGCGGATAACGACGCGCTGATCACCGAAGCCGCCGCGAAAACGCTGCTCCAATCGGCGACGGTCGATTATCTGAAAGACTACGATGACCTGATCGGTCTCCGTTCCTCGAACTGGGGCTTCCGGATCGCAGGGGTCGTTTCCGGGAACGACCGCGAGATCTTCCTCTCGACCGCTCGCGTGATCGAAATGAGCAATACGACATTCTACGCCGCGTCCTCGTTTGAGGGGATCGAGGCGCCCGCAGACGGCTGCGTCACCGTCATCCGTCCCTACGAGCCGAGTTACGAGGGCGGCGACAACCCTCCCGGCGTCGGGAGCCGCGTGCTGATCAACGGCAAGGAGTTCACCGTCGACCGCGTGATCATGGGTCTCGACGGGGAGACGTATTCCGCGTGGTGTCTCTCCCGCTACGGTTCGGAGCCGACGATCGACTATCCCCTGACCTATGAAAAAGCCGAGACCTTCCTCTCGCACTTCGGCGAATACCTGAACGAAAAGGTCTCGATCTTCGGGACCTACGACTATCCGACCGCGCTCTGGAAAATGGGCGTCCGTCCCGAAGCGATCTACTGGGCGTCGCAGAACGAAGGAATCGTCGCCGACGCGCAGCGGCTGCTCGCCTACCGTTTGCTCTGGCGCGAAGCCAATCCCGGCGCAGCCGATCCAACCGAGGACGGACTTCGTGAATGGGCGGAAGCGCAGGGCGACGCGGGAATGTCCTACCTCTATCAGGTACGCCGCGCCGAACTCGAAAACGTCTATTACGGACTGTACCGCAACACCCCCGACACGAACAAGCAGGGGCCCGACCGGATCGGCTACCTGTTGAACGACAGCGAAGCGGAAGCGGTCTTCTCGCGCGCCGGCAAGACCACGGCGCTCGAACGCGAATACCGCTGGAACAAGTCGGACGACGGGAGCGTCGTCAAAATCGGGGACGCGACCATACCGGAGTATACCTATCTGACCATTCTGACGAGCGATCCCGACAAGACCGTAGCCAAGATCGAAGCGGCGCTCGGCGACCACTACCGTACGCTTTCGGCGGATCCGAGCAGTATCATCGACGATTGGACCGCTCCGCTCTACACCCCCGCCGATTTCCGGCAGGAGGCGCTGGAAACAGAGAAAGCCGATATCATCGCGAACGCGATCGAGCTCGCCGTCTTCATCGGGGTCATGTCGCTCTGTATGTACCTGATGACGCGGGCGTCGCTGATGGGACGGATCCGCGAGATCGGGATCTACCGCGCGATCGGCGTGTCGAAAAAGAATCTGGTCTTCCGCTTCTTCGTCGAATCGCTCGCCGTCACTTCACTCACCGTTCTGATCGGGTATCTGTTCTCGTCGATCCTGATCTCGGCGTGGCTGGTGAAAGCCCCCCTGATCGGCGAATACTTCTACTACCCGCTCTGGATGGCGGCAGCGGCGCTCGGACTGCTCTACGCGATCTCCGCGCTCTGCGGGACCCTGCCGGTTTTGCGGCTTCTCCGTAAAACGCCGAGCGAGATACTATCCAAATACGACATCTGACTCGGCTTCGTATACGGCACAGACCGAAAAACAAAAAGGGAGATTATTAAAGAGAGTGAATGCTTTTCACTCTGTTTGAGATTCCTGCATAGCCAAACGCATCTAATGTTGAAACCCGTCCGTGAAATGCGAACGGGTTTCTTCTTTTTTATCTAATTTTTGTTTTTCTATCCGCGTTTGCGACCGCTTGCAGTATGCTTATACAGCGTCGGGTCGCAAGCGCGGATTCTGCGCTCGTCTGCGTGCGCCGTTTTTATGCTGGCGCAGTTGGTTTTTTGAATGTTACATTATACCGCGCGCGCCGGGACCGGCACGCGCAACGTTTTTATACGAATTCTTCTATGTTGCTTTTAACGTAGTCGGTGATCTTATCGCGGAAGCGGGGTTCGGCGGAGGAAAGGAACGCGCGGAACGGGGCGGTGTCGCCCGAGTACGAACCGAAATGGTAGAGCAGCTGCCTTCCGTCGTCCCCGAGCCCCAGCTTGTCGATCGCCAGCACCGCGGAGTCGATCATCTCCTTGTTCTTTAACAGACGGTCGACGTCGGGTTCCTCCGCCTCTTTGAATTGGAGCAGATAGAACGGAAGGAACAGCGGGTGGAGCACCTCCGGCATCGCGGAAAGGCGCCGGCGGGAGGCGAAATAGTAGGCGAAGCATCCCGCAAGGCGTTCCTCGACCCGCTCCCAGGTCAAATCCTCCACCGGGATCTCGGATTTGGTCTTCTGATCGTAGAGGAAAAGGTTTCTGCGTTCGGTGTGGAGCGTCGCGGCGAAGATGAACCACGAAATACAGGAAAAGACCCCGAGAAGCGCCCCTCCGACGAAGAGGATGATCCGGAACGCGAGCTTGAACGGCTCCATCCCGAAGCGGAAGCAGAGCACCGCCGCGACCGCGGTGACAGACGCGACAAGGAACAGGAGGGCGCGGGCAAGCAGCGCGCCCGCGTCCTTTTTCTTCTCTTGATTCTCGAGTTCGGTGATCTTCTCTTTGTTCTCTTTCATTTTACGGTTCAGTCCTCGGCGAAGGTGACGCCGGTATCGGTCATCGACGCGATCTTCGCGAGCGATTCGATCCGCATTCCCTGCTCGCGCAGCATCTTGCCGCCCGACTGGAAGCTCTTTTCGATCAGGATGCCCGCCCCGATCAGCGTCGCGCCCGAGGCGAGGGTGATCTCGCGCAGCCCGACGAGGGCGTTGCCGAGCGCAAGGAAGTCGTCGATGATCAGCACGCGGTCGGAGGGCGTGAGGTACTCCTTCGATACGATGATATCGCAGGTCGTGCCGTGCGTGAACGAGTCGACGCGGGCGGTGTAGACGTCCTTCGAGAGATTGCTGGTCCGGCTCTTTTTGGCGAAGACGACCGGAACGCCGAAATGCAGGGCGGTAAGACACGCGATCCCGATCCCCGACGCCTCGATGGTCAGGATCTTGGTCACGCGATCGTCCTTGAAACGGTCGTAGAACTCGCGCCCGAGCTCGTAGACGAACGGAACGTCGATGTTGTGGTTGATGAATCCGTCCACCTTCAGGACGTTGCCCGGTTTGATCTTCCCGTCCCGAAGGATCCGCTCTTCAAGCATTTTCATTCTGGTTCTGCCTCCGACTCTTACTTCTTATTATTGTTGAGCTGGCGCGTGGTGGTGCGGGTATAGAGGTAACGGTCGGTTTTTTCGCGGAGGTCAAGGTCGGTGAACTTGTCGAGCGGGTAGATCGGAGAACGGTTCTTCCGCTTGTAGGAGAGGATCACGCCGACGATCGCGCCGACGGCGCAGACGAGCCCGACGATCACGCCGACGAGGACCACGGTCCCCCATTCGATCGTGCCGGCGGCGGCGAAAAGCAGAGCGTTCAACATATCAGATCCCTCCTCCTGCCATGACCAAAGCGGAGATCAGCCCGCCGAGGAATCCCGCGACGGCGAAAACGATCCCGCCGAGGATCGCGAGCTTGCCCGCAGAGACCGGGAGCTTGCCCCAGATCTTGCCGGTGTGTCCGTTCATGGCGTACTGGTACATCTTGTCCTTCACGGGATAGGCGAAGACCCAGACCGGCATCAGGGAGTATTCCCAATGGCTGTTCTTCACCTTGACGCCGCAGGCGCGGGGCTGGACGGTGTTATACCCCGAGACCGTCCCGCGGAGGATGGTCGCGGCGTATTTGTTCATCCGCTCTTTGACCTCTCCGTAGAGCTGTTCGCGGTCGATATCGCGCTTTTTGGCGTAAAACCCCGTCAGATACGGCATACTGAAGTCGGTCAGCGCCTCCGACGGGAAGGGGAGGATCCCCTCGAGCATCTTCTTGTCCTCGGTCGAGATGGCGGAGGTCGTCAGATCCTCGAAATGGATGTCGCCCCGACGGTGGATCTCGTAGTAGCTGGTCTCGGTGACCTCGACGTTCCCGCGGGTATAGCGGCGGACCCTGGTCGCCTCGGCTTCAAAGTGGCAGTCGGTGTCGGCGTCGGTCACCCAGAAGGGATAGTAGACGCCCTCCATCTTCTCCATATAGCCCCGCCGGAAAAGCCCCCGCGGGATGAACCACTTTTTCTTCGCGAAGGCAAGGAAGCGGTCCTCGGCGCCGTCGCGGCTGATCTTGAAGGGGATCAGCTTGTGGGGCTTCATCTGCCCCGAGACCTTGCCGTGCAGAAGGATCGGCGCGTGGCAGTAGAGACAGAACGCGGCGGCGGTGTTCGCGTCCGCCACGATCTCGGCGCCGCAGTTGTCGCAGACGTACTCCTGCAGGCTGTCGCTGTACGCGCGCCCCTCTTCCTCTTCCTTTTGGGCGGCGTCGGCGGCTCCGGAGGCGAGAAGAGCCGCCTCCGAAAACTCCGACATACAGAACTCACAGGCGAAGCACTGTTTTTCGGGATCGAACTGCAGCGTGGCGCCGCAGTTCGGGCATTGATAAGTAGTTACGGCGGTCGCCATACGCGTCACCCGTTATCAGGGACGTTTGGTGCCGCAGTCGGCGCAGAACTTGCCGGTATTCTCTTTCCCGCACTCGGGGCAGAACCATTTGCCGTCGTCGGCTTTCGGCGCGGGGGAGCCGCACTCGGCGCAGAACTTGCCGGTGTTGACGGCGCCGCAGGAGCAGGTCCAGGTCCCCTTGGGAGCGGGTTTCGGATTTCCGCACTCGGCGCAGAATTTGCCGGTATTGACGGCGCCGCAGGAACAGGTCCAGCTGTTCGCCGCCTTTTCCTCCGCCGCTTTCTTCGCCGCGGCTTCGCGCTCCTGCTGCTGACGGATCAGTTCCTGGTTATTGGCGCTCATATTGCCGAACATCGCGCCGCCGGCGTTCATACCGACGCCCATACCCATAAACGCCATGCCCGCGCCGTTCGAGTTCTTGCCCGCCGCCTCGAAGCCGCGCGCCATAGCGCCCTGCATATAGCCCTCGCGGACCGTCGCGTCGCCCAGCATAGCGCCCTGGTTGCGCATATTGATCAGTTTCTTGGATTCCTCGTCGTAGGAGATCGACGCGATACCGACCGCCTGGATCTCCATACCGCGCATCTTGTTCCAGTCCTCGTCGAGGATGGTCTGCATATAGCGCGACAGATCCCGTCCCTTCGACACGACCTGCGAGACGCGGACGCCGTCGGCGGACATCTGGTTGATCGCCGCCTGCAGAGCTTCGAGGAACTCGGAGAGGTACTGTTCGTTGATCTGCTTGATATCGACGTGGTCGGCGTTCTTCGCGATCGCCTCGGCGTAGAACTTCAGGGGATCGACGATCTTGATGGAATAGGTGCCGTGCGCGCGCAGGAAGAGCTCGGCGTTGTAGAAGTTATCGAAGTAGTTGACCGGGTTCGGGGTGCCGAACTTGATGCCCTTGATCTCCTGCAGGTTGATGTAGAGGACCTTCTGCTTCTGGCTCGGGACGCCGCTGAACTTCACACGGCTGAACGTGTCCTTAAGAGACGCGCCGAGCTGCCCGTTGAAGAGACTCGGGCTGGAGCTGTTCGAGACCTTATAGTAGCCCTCTTCCGCGGTATAGTCGACGACCTTGCCGCCGTCGAGCAGCATCATGAACTGGTTGGGATAGACGTGGATGATCGAACCGTTCGAGACGATATCCTCGGTCCCCTTCTTATTGCCGAAACGGCGGTCGTTCCTCCGTACCGTCACGCCCTTCGCGCAAACGGTGGTGTCGCTCATGTTGTCCGCCTCGAGGACCTCAAGCCACTGGTCGGCGAGGTTGCCCGATACGGCGTTGGCGATCGCTTTGATAAGTCCCATAGTTCAGTTTCCTTTCTCTTCGGTTTTTACCGCCCGCCGAAGAAATAATCCCCCGGGGGTCGGTTGCAGATTGCTCCATTTATCATTATATACTATTGCGCCTAAAAAATCAAGATATTTTCGTCCCGATCTTCGCGGTTATTCCCCGCGCAAAAAAGCTTGAAAAAATCCCGCCGGGCGAGCCCGGCGGGGGAAAAATGTTTTTTACGGTTCTTCGGTTCTGATCACGTCAAGAAAATCCCGAAAAGCCATTTGACCGATCAGCGGTTCTCCGTTTTCATTGTAGGCGTTGTCTTGCAGATATTGAACGTACCGTTGCGCGTATCCCGTGAACGTCTGCAACGCGAACCATTCTCCCGACGACGATTCCAATCGATAATACCGAACGAACACGCCCTGATCGGTTTCGTAATAGAGGATCACTCCGTTTGACGGCGCAGGATCGCTACTGTTGGACAGGACGACGTTTTGAAGCGTGCAGCGAGTATCGAGGATCGTCATCTCTTCCCTGACGTTCAGAAGATCGCGGATAAAAGGAAGGTCGGTGTCTATATACCCGACAAACACGCTGACGGGATCTGTGGTGGAAAGTTTCAGAAGGATCGGATCCTTATCAAAGATCAGATAATAATGCTTCCAGAGAAAAGCGTCGTCCGAAAAATCGGCGGGAGACTGCGCCATTTGCTGCGGATAAAGAAACGGGAAATAACGCAGAACCGGTTGATCGGTCAGAGTAAACTCTTTGGGGGCATGATCGGAGTATTTGTAGTTTTCCGTATCACGCAGAACGGCATACTCCTCGTCCGTTATTTCGTCTCCGACAATGCTTGCAAAGCGTTTGTCCCGTGAAGGTTCACACGACGCGAGCAAAAGCAGCCCCAAAACGAGAAGCAAAACGAAAGAAACGGCGCGCAACTTCATAAAGCCCTCCTTTGCATTATCTGTTTCCCTGACGATACGATAATTGATAAACGTTGTTATGCGGTCGGGAAACGGAGAAAATGATTGTGAAACCTTCTGCTTACATAATATACGAAAAAGAAAAAATTGTCAAGGGGCAAAACGCACCCGCAGAACAGGGGCGCGTTCGACCGCTTCGTTATTCCCTATTCCTGCTGTCGGTTCGCCCGGCGGCGGGTTAGCACTCTTTGCGTCAGAGTGCTAACATTTACAATTCGTTCACGGAATTTTCAAATTGCGTTCACGAGACGGGGCTATACTATGTGCAGATGGTCAAAGAAAGTCTAACCGTTATTGGAACGGTACGAACGGAGGGGAAAGAATATGGTAAATCCCGAAAAATACACGCAAAAAAGCGTTGAGGCGTTAAGAGAAGCGCAGAACCTGACCCTGCAGAACGGCAACCAGCAGATGGAGCAGATCCACCTGACGCGGGCGCTGATCGCGGAAAACGACGGGCTGGTCCCCGGACTGCTCAAGGCGGCGGGGATCGAAACCAACCTGCTCGCCGGGGCGCTGGATATCGCGCTCGGGCGGCTGCCCAAGGTGAAAACGAGCGGCGACGACCGGATCTACGTGTCGCGAGACGTCGATCTCGCCCTCTCGGAAGCCGAGCAAATCGCGGAGAAGATGCGCGACGAGTTTATCTCGGTCGAACATCTGCTGCTCGCCCTGATCGACAAAGCCGACGCGACGCTCGCCCCCATCTTCAAAAAGAACGGCGTGACCCGCGACGCGATCCTCCCGGCTCTGAAACAGGTGCGGGGCAACCGTCAGGTGACGAGCGACAATCCCGAGGCGACCTACGACGTACTGAAAAAGTACGGCACGGATCTGACCGAACAGGCGCGGCGCCAGAAGCTCGATCCCGTGATCGGGCGGGACGACGAGATCCGGAACGTGGTCAGGATCCTGTCGCGAAAAACCAAGAACAATCCCTGCCTGATCGGCGAGCCCGGCGTCGGCAAGACCGCGATCGCCGAAGGGCTTGCCATCCGGATCGCGAAAGGCGACGTGCCCGAAAATCTGCGCGACCGGGTGCTGTTCTCGCTGGATATGGGCGCGCTGATCGCGGGGGCGAAGTTCCGTGGCGAATTTGAGGAGCGGTTGAAAGCCGTTCTGAACGAGGTGAAGGCGTCGGAGGGCAAGATCATCCTCTTTATCGACGAGCTGCACACCATCGTCGGCGCGGGCAAGACCGACGGCGCGATGGACGCGGGCAACCTGCTGAAACCGATGCTGGCGCGGGGCGAGCTGCACTGCATCGGCGCGACCACGCTCGACGAATACCGCAAGTATATCGAGAAGGACAGCGCCCTCGAACGGCGTTTCCAGCCGGTCACGGTCGACGAGCCCTCGGTCGAGGACACGGTGTCGATCCTGCGGGGGTTGAAGGAACGCTACGAGGTCTACCACGGCGTGAAGATCCACGACCAGGCGCTGATCGCCGCGGCGACCCTCTCCAATCGCTACATCACCGACCGTTTCCTGCCCGACAAGGCGATCGACCTGGTCGACGAGGCGTGCGCGCTCATCAAGACCGAAATGAACTCGATGCCGACCGAGATGGACGAGATCGCGCGGCGGATCATGCAGCTCGAGATCGAGGAGACCGCCCTGAAGAAAGAGACCGACAAACTGTCGAAAGAACGGCTTGAAAAACTGCGGGCGGAACTCGCCGAAAAGCGCGACGAGATGAACGCGATGCAGATCAAGTGGAAGAACGAGAAGGACGCGATCGGCAAAGTGCAGAAGATCCGCGAAGAGATCGAATCGACCAACGCCGAGATCGAAGCCGCCGAGGCGAAATATGACCTGAACCGCGCCGCCGAACTGAAATACGGAAAGCTGCCTGGGCTCCAGAAGGAGCTGGCGGAAGCCGAGAGCGCAGAAGCCGAAACCGGCGACAAGGGGACTACCCTGCTCCGCCGCGCCGTCACCGAAGAGGAGATCGCGCGGATCGTCGCCCGCTGGACGGGGATCCCGGTCCAGAGATTGATGGAGGGCGAGCGCGAAAAACTGCTCCACCTCGACGACGTTCTGCACCGCCGCGTGATCGGTCAGGACGAGGCGGTATCGAAGGTCGCGGACGCGATCCTGCGCTCGCGGGCGGGCATCCAGGACCCGAACCGTCCGCTCGGATCGTTCCTGTTCCTCGGTCCGACCGGCGTCGGCAAGACCGAACTCGCCAAAGCCCTCGCCGAGGCGTTGTTCGACGACGAAAAGAACCTGATCCGGATCGATATGACCGAGTATATGGAAAAATTCTCGGTCTCGCGGCTGATCGGGGCGCCCCCGGGATACGTCGGCTACGACGAGGGCGGTCAGCTCACCGAGGCGGTCAGACGCCGTCCCTACTCGGTCGTTCTGTTCGACGAGGTGGAAAAGGCGCATCCCGACGTGTTCAATATCCTGCTTCAGGTGCTGGACGACGGGCGGATCACCGACAGTCAGGGGCGGACGGTGGACTTCAAGAACACCATCCTGATCCTGACGAGCAACCTCGGCTCCGACCTGATCCTCGACGGCATCACCGAGTCGGGCGAGATCTCGGAGGAGGCGCGGAAGGGCGTCGAGCAGCGGCTCAAGGCGGCGTTCCGTCCCGAATTCTTAAACCGTCTCGACGAAATCGTCTTCTACCGTCCGCTGACCCGCGAGAACGTCGTGAAGATCGCGGATCTCTTGCTCGACGGGCTGAAGCGGCGGCTCGCGGAAAAGGAACTGACGCTGGAGCTGACGCAGGCGGCGAAGGATCTCGTCGCCGACGCGGGGTACGACCCGGTCTACGGTGCGCGTCCCCTGAAGCGGTATCTGCAATCCAAGCTCGAGACGCTGATCGCGCGCCGGATCCTGTCGAGCGATCCCGCGCCCGGCTCGACCCTGACCGTCGACGCCAAGGACGGCGAATTGACCGTCGGGTAAACGAAATCACGCTCCGCGGAGGGGGTTTTCCCTTTCGCGGAGTCTTTTTCGGTAACGAGAAGGGAGCGCCGACCGACCTTGCGTTCGTTTCCCCCGCGCGCGGTTTTTTCGTTTTTTTCTTTCTTATATATTGCAATCCGGCGCGAAACGCGGTATAATGGAATTCAAAAATCAAAACGGGACGCCGCTTTTCGGTCCCGAATACGCCCCTGAAAGGATCCGTTATGAAAAGAATGAAACGACTGCTTGCGCTCCTGCTCGCCCCGATCCTTCTCCTGCTCGCCGCCTGCGGAGGGACTGCGGAGACCATCGCCGAGACCACCGCCGCACTGACCGCGGGCGACGGGAACTGCACGATCACCTTCTCGGTCGCGGGAAAAGAAAACGCCACGGTCAAAGTCGCTCCCGGCGAGACCCCGGTCTATCCCGGCGAGCTCTCGTGGGAGACCTCCGAGCACTACTACAAGATCACCGGCTGGGATAAGGAGATCGTCCCCGCGACCTCTGACGCGACCTACACGGCGACCGTCGGAGAATACGGGCTTCAAACCTACGACGTCCGCTTCAGTCTCAAAACCAGAGACGGGCTGGTCCGCACGTCGGTCCACGAAGGCGAGACGCCGACCCTGCCCCAGGACTACGACGCGCCCCACGCGACGGTCGACAAGATCGGTACCTTCACCGGCTGGGACAAGGAGATCGTCGCCCCGACCGCCGAGAACATGAAGGGTAAATCCTTCGTCGTCTATACCGCCAGGTACACCTACGAGACCCGCTACTACGACGTCAAGTTCGTCGTGGAGGGCGAGGAGTATACGGTAAAGGCCGCCGGGAAGACCGTCCCCGTCTGCCCCGTCACCCCCGAAAAGGACGGGATGCTCTTCGTCGGATGGGACAAGGAGATCCTCGCCGCGACCTCGGACGCCGTCTACAACGCGATCTTCATGAGCGCCGACTGCCCCGAAAGCTTCACCGTCGCGACCTGGAATATCGGGCATTTCGCGAACGGCAACGCCGCCGCCTCCCGGATCAGCGACGCCGATTACGAGACCAAATCGGCGGAATACAGGGACTACATCGAGGGGCTGGACGCCGATATCCTCTGCCTCAACGAATACAGCCGTATGTTCACGGCGAGCAACACCGTCACGGCGGAAGCCGCGCTGTTTGAAGAAAGACCCCCGATCTTCTTCTCGGGCGAACTGCGGCACTTCAGCTGCAACGCCGTCTTCTCGGGTCTGCCGCTCCAAAACATCACGCTCCACGATTACAAATGCAACCAGGGCGTCACGCTGCTCTACTCGTCGACCAACAAGGCGGAGTATTACTACTACGTCACCGCCGAACTCGTCATCGGCACCGAGACCGTCCACTTCGTCTTCACGCACCTCGCGTTCGACGAGGATCGCGAGCCCGACACGGTCTGTATGGCGCAGATCGCCGAGCTGATCGACCTGTATAAAGACGCCGAGCACGTCGTGATGATGGGCGACTGGAACGCCTACCACAAGAATATGTTCGATCCGTTCGCCGAGGCGGGCTACACGCTGGGCAACTACGGCGAGATCCTGACCTGCACCGGTTCGAAGACCGGCGGGCTGGAATGGGCGGTCGACGATATCATCGTCAAGGGTATGACCATGACGAATTTCCGCGCCGTCAACACGACCCTGTCGGATCACATCGCGGTCGTCTGCACGCTGACGCTGACCAAAAGCGAGCCCTGAAGCGAATTAAAGTGAC
>JAGCYR010000082.1 GCA_017960705.1 Clostridia bacterium
TCTGTCCTACGAATCGTTCGGGGAAGAGGTCATGATCGTGATGTACGGCGACCATCTTCCGAGTATGGCGTTGAAACCGGAGGACTTCGCCACGGGCAATATGTACCAGACCGATTACGTGATCTGGACGAATACGCCCGTCGAGCGGGAGGTCCGCGACGTCGCTTCCTACCAGCTCTCGGCGTACGCGCTCTCAAAGGTCGGTATTTCGCGTGGGACCATCTTCCGTCTGCATCAGACCGAACTCGCCTCCGGGAAAGAGGACTACTCGGACGAACTCCGTCTTCTCGAATACGATCTCGTTAACGGCAAGAAATACGCCTACGGCAAGACCGAGCGCTACGGGATCAAGGATATGCAGATGGGCGTAAACGAGATCAAGCTGACGTCGGTCTCGCCCATCGGGGAAAAGACCTTCGTCGCGACCGGCACGAACTTTACCGAATGGAGCGTCGTGTACCTGAACGGCAGAAAATGCAATACCACGTTCGTTTCCCCCGTCCATCTGCGCGTGACCGGCAGGGAACTGAAGCCGGGCGACGTCGTTAACGTCGAGCAGGTCTCGGTCGACCGGGTACGGCTCGGCTCGTCCAATAGGATCGTGTTCCGCGCGTCTGACGCCCCGCCCCCGAAGACATGGGGGCAAAAGTACGGCTGGGTCATCCCGGTCGGCGCGGTCTCTCTGTTCAGCTTGATCGAACTGACCGTTGCGATCATCAAACGAAAGAAAAAACAAAAACTCTAAAAAACAAATCGGGGAGAGCGGATCCGCTCTCCCCAAATATTATCTGTAAAGCTTGTATTTGAGACGAAGATGGTCGGCGATCATCGCGATAAACTCGGAGTTGGTCGGCTTTCCTCGGTTGTTCTGGACGGTATAGCCGAAATAGGAGTTTAAGGTATCGACGTCCCCGCGGTCCCAAGCGACCTCGATGGCGTGACGGATTGCGCGTTCGACGCGGGAGGTCGTGGTCTGGTATTTCTTCGCGACGGTGGGGTACAGGATCTTGGTCACCGAGTTGATGATCTCGTTGTCCGCGATGGTCAGCATGATCGCTGTACGCAGGTACTGATAACCCTTGATGTGCGCGGGAACGCCGATCTGGTGAATGATCTTTGTGACCTGCGCCTCGATATCGGGGAGCGCGTCTGGACGAAGCTCGCCGCGTGTCTGCTCACCCCGGCGGGAGGAGACGAGGGAAGCGATATGGTCGATCAAACTCGCGTAATTGACCGGCTTGAGTAAGCACAGGTCTGCTCCCGCCGCCGTCGCGTCCATGAACGCCGCCGTATTCCCGACGAGCGAAACGAGGATGGTCACGGGAGGACGTTCGGACGAGCCTGCATTCTCCTTTGCTTTCCGTATGAGCCCGATCCCGTCGAGCTTGGAGAGCCAGAGGTCGACGATAACCACGTCGGGGTGCGTGCGGCGGATCTTCTGGAGCGCTTCCTCTCCGTTCGCAGCTTCGTCGGGCAAGCGGTATCCCGAGCGGATCAGAGAGTCTCTGACTTGGCGTCTGAATTCGGCGCTTTCATCCGCAATGAGTACTTTAATGTCTTTTTCCATATTTTCTTTCTCCTTTTTCCTGATCACCGATTTTCGGATTCGGCTGTAACTATTCTACCATAATCTGCCAATTTATGCAAGTGATAAAGTGGACAAACTTTTTGCGTCACCCTCTCACATTTTCAAAAATTGCTCCAAAGGTCTGTCGATTATGCTTGCGTTTCGTTATTTCCTTGTGCCGAAAAACGCCGTCGTTTCTTGTGTTTTCGGGTTTTCGACCTTCCAATAATCCGTATCTTTTTCTCGATCGAACACGGTCGACTCCGTACGTGTGTTTTTTTAAAATTTTTTCTTTGTATCGGTTGCAATTCCGGTGCATTGATGATATAATATAATCGCAGTAAATTGGATTGCTGCTCAGCGTGTATTTTTTATAAAAGGAGAGCATATACCATGTCCGCGACAATGACCCAAAACCGTTACGTCCTGAATTGGATCGACGAGATGGCGAAGATGACCCGTCCCGCCAAGATCGTCTGGATCGACGGGACCGAACAGCAAGCGGAGGAACTTCGGCGTGAAGCGTGTTCCACCGGCGAGCTGACCAAGCTGAATCAGGAGCTTCTCCCCGGGTGCTATCTGCACAGAACCGCGATCAACGACGTCGCTCGTGTCGAGGGCCGCACCTTCATCTGCACCCGTACGAAGGAAGACGCCGGCAATATCAAAAACTGGATGGATCCGAAGGAGTGCTACGCACGGCTCTCCAAACTCTACGACGGAGCGATGGAGGGGAAGACCATGTACGTTATCCCGTACTCCATGGGCATCGTGGGTTCGGATTTCGCGAAATACGGGATCGAGCTGACCGATTCGATCTACGTCGTTCTGAATATGCTGATCATGACCCGCGTGGGCAAGAACGTTCTTGACGCGCTGGGCGACGATCCCGGGTTCATCAAGGGTCTGCACGCCAAGGCGCAGCTCGACGAGGAGAACCGTTACATCTGCCATTTCCCCGAGGACAATACCATCTGGTCGGTCAACTCCGGCTACGGCGGAAACGTCCTGCTCGGCAAAAAGTGCTTTGCTCTCCGCATCGCCTCCTACCTCGGCAGAAAAGAGGGCTGGATGGCGGAACACATGCTGATCCTCGGCATCGAATATCCCGACGGCGAGATCAAATACGTCTGCGCCGCGTTCCCGTCCGCTTGCGGTAAGACCAACCTCGCGATGCTGATCCCGCCCGAGATCTACAAGAAGAAGGGATTCAAGGTCTGGACGGTCGGCGACGATATCGCCTGGCTCCGGATCGGTAAGGACGGCCGTCTGTGGGCGGTCAACCCCGAAAACGGCTTCTTCGGCGTTGCGCCCGGAACCAACGACAAGTCCAACCCCAACGCGCTTGCCACGACCAAAAAGAACACCATCTTCACCAACGTCGTCGAGAACCTCGACAACGAGACGGTCTGGTGGGAGGGTCTCGATAAGAATCCTCCGAAGAACGCTCTCAACTGGAAGGGTGAGAAGTGGGACGCGACCGACGGCTCGAAGGGCGCGCATCCGAACTCCCGCTTTACCGCGATGGCGGTGAACTGTCCGTGTCTCTCCGATAAGTTCAACGATCCCGCGGGCGTTCCGATCTCCGCGATCGTCTTCGGCGGCAGACGCGCGAAGACCGCTCCGCTGGTCTATCAGTCCACCTCGTGGCAGAACGGTACCTTCGTCGGCTCGATCATGGCGTCGGAGACCACCGCCGCCGCGTCGGGCGCCGTCGGCGTGGTTCGGCGCGACCCGATGGCGATGCGTCCCTTCGTCGGCTACGATATGGGCGACTACTGGGGACACTGGCTCGATATGGGCAAGATGATCCCGAATCCTCCGAAGATCTTCCACGTCAACTGGTTCCGCACCGACGAGGAAGGGCATTTCATCTGGCCGGGCTACGGCGAGAATATGCGCGTCCTGATGTGGATCCTCGCCCGCTGCGAGGACAAGGTCGACGCGAAGACGACCCCGATCGGTTTCGTTCCTTACGTCAAGGATCTCGATCTCGAGGGGCTTGACCTCGACGAGAAGGTGGTCGAAGGGCTGCTCGACGTCGACGCGAAACTGTGGCTTGAGGACGTCGCCGGCATCCGCGAGTTCTACGCTCAGGTCGGCAGCCGCGTTCCGAAGGAACTCTACGACGAGCTGAACGCCCTCGACGACCGTCTCAAAAAGTAATCAACAAAACCAAATCCCCGGAACGAGCGTTCCGGGGTTTCATTATTGAAAAAAGGATTAAAGGTCGCGCAGATCCTCGTTGAGAGGCTCCGAGGGCTTTTTCTTCATGGGCTTGTGCTTCAGAAGATCGTAGCGGAAGTGCTTGCAGGCGAAACCGCCCGAGCGCTCGGGCTTTTTGCGCTTGCGCATACATTTGACGAGCTGTTCATCGCCCTCCTGCGGCAAAGCGTATTCTCAGTAGATGCAGCAGTGCGTGTAATCGGGCTCCGCGTACTTTTTCTTTCCGAACGGCATATCTTTCCACCCCCATTTGATTCGATTGGACCAGACTCCCGTCACTTGGTCAAGCAAAGGATGAAAGACAGTAAGAAACCGATCAGAGCCGCTATGGTCTTGCCTGCGAGGAACCTGCGGATCCGGATCCCGGTACCCGACAGAGCCGCGATCGACTGACAAACGACGGAAAGACCGGAGAAACAGACGGTAAAGGCGGCGAGGGGGATCGCGGGGATCGGGGAAGCAAGCCCCGCGGCTTTCAGAGCGCCGTTCCCGACCTCCAACAGAATAGAAACGATCACAGTCGGAAGACCATTACAAAGAAAACGGGAAAGAAGTGCCGAAAAAACCGAAATGAAACAAACGAACCCGGCGATCCGTACGCAGTTATCCGACGCGCGGACGACAGCGGAAACGAAATCGGGGTTTCGGCGGGATTCGTGAACGGATCGTCGTTCCTTCTGGTACGCCCGCGGTCGGAAGAGCAGCCCGACGATGATTGACACGGGTATCTGCAAAAGATACAGCGTCCACCCGACCCGTACCGAGCCGAACGTCCCGAGCCCGACGCCCCCGACGAGAAAGGCGGGGCCTGTGTTGGTGACGAAGGTCAGCAGATATTCGCCCTCATCTTTTGACAGCCGCCCCGCGCGGACGTCGTTTGCGACGGTGATCGCTCCGACCGGGAATCCTGCAAGCAATCCCGCGATCCAGGCGACGGCGCCTCTCTCCGATACGCGGAAAAGACGAGAGAAGACCCGTCCGACCGTTTTTTCAATCACGGACGTGTCGCACGAGAAGAGAAGATCGGTCAGCACAAGCGAGGGGAAGATCGACGGGATCACTGCGCGGGCGGAGAGCAAAAGCCCGGAGCGCATCCCGTCCCCCGCAAGCTCGGGCATAAGAACGATCGAAAGAAACGCGGCGAGGATAAGGAAGAAGAGTGGTTTGTCGTTTACGCGTTTTGCCGTCTCGGTCCCCTTCATGCGCCGTCTCCCCATTTCATAGGATGTAGCGAATATTATGACGGGAGGCGTAAAAAGATGAAGAATGCCTGCAAGGGGAACGGCGGTTTTCGCGTCGAATGGGAATCGAAACGGAACGGGTCCGATACCCTCTATTTATACCGCGTAGAATCCTTTGGCGACTACGAAGCGAAATGCAAACGCTTTCGTACGGCGGGAGCGGTCGTGACGGTCTACGGGGAGGATCTCGCGGTTTTGACCTACCGTTCGGGGTGCGTCGAGGTGTGCGGACGGATCCTCGGCGTTTCAAGGGAACCTGTCAAGGGGGAGACGAACGGTGCGCGGGGTTGACCGTATGCTCGGCTGGCGGGAGATTGCAACGTGGGGCGAAGGGGCGAAAAAACTGACCGATTATCTTCTGAAAGAAAACGTCCCCGCCGAGGTGATCTCCGACGAGTGCGAAACCGTTGTTCTGGTCGGCGTTCAGCAGGCGAAAAAGATACGCGCGTATTTGAACCAAACCGGGATCGAAGCGAGCTTCGGACCGATCCGTGGGCTTCCGGCTCTGCTTCGTTCGTCGTTTCTTCGTCCCGGGATCCTGATCGGGCTTGCCGCGGTCATTCTTCTGTTTCTTTTCGCCCGTTCCCGCGTCTGGGAAGTGAGGATCATGGGGAACGGCTCGACCGACGAAGACAAGGTGCGCGCCGCACTCTACGAGGCGGGATTACGACCGGGTATGCGTAAAAAAGACGTATCGGGCGAGACGATCTCGTCTGCGTGCCTTTCAAACGGCGAACTCTTCTCGTCGGTCAACGTGTCGCTCTCGGGCGTGGTGGCAAACGTGGAATGGATCGGGCGGAGCGGGGAGGATTATGCGGCGGTCTCCGGGAAGAGTGCGGGGATCAATCTCGTCGCGTCGTGCGACGGAGTGATCGTTTCGGTCGAACCGTCGGCGGGCGTCGCTGTCGTGGTCCCGGGTCAGACGGTGCGGAAAGGAGACCTCCTGATCAGCGGTGTGACCCCGGGTGGGACTGTACGCGCCTCGGGGTCGGTCATGGCGCGGGTATCGTCCGAGTTCAGAGCGACCGCGGCGAAAACCGAAGAGATCCAAACGACGGTCAAGCGTCGTCCCGTTTCGCTCTCGCTTCGGATGTTCGGGGAGGAGCTCTTCACGGTTGGCGGCGGGGGAGACACTTCGGCGGTCAAAGAATGGATCCTCCTCGGCGGGGTCGTTCTGCCGTTTTCTTTGCGCGTCGGCTATTCCACCGAAACCTTGACCGAAACTATTGAACTCACGGAGTCACAAACTGCGGAGAACGCGTTTCGTCGACTCAACTGGATGATCCGGGAGGCGCTCTCGGAGGGGGAACTTTTAAAAAAGGACGTTTCGGGCTCTTTCGTGGACGGGGGATATACCGCAGCGGCAAAGACGGAATATTTGATAAATATCGCGGAACCCCTTGCATTTGATTCGAGAAACGAGTACAATAAATAGTGGAATAATATAAGAAAAGATAGGAGCAGTTATGCCCGAAAAAATCGTCACCACGTCGTCCGAGGCGGTCACCTCCGTCATCTTCGGCACCTGCGACGCGAACGTCAAAGCAATTGAAGAAAAGTTCGGCGTCCGAATCGCGAACAAAGGCGCGGACAGGAACGGTACCGGGGACGTGATCTGCGTCACGGGAACGAATTTCGAGGGGGTGCGGCTCGCCGTCGAAACGCTCGAATACCTGAAGCGGATGACCGCGGACGGCGACACGCTCTCCGAGGGGAGCGTCGCCTACGTCATCTCGTCGGTCGAGAGCGGGGAGGCTGAGGATCTCGGTTCGCTCTCCGACGTGATCTGCGTGACCATGAAGGGAAAGCCCATCCGTCCGAAGACCGTCGGACAGAAGAAATACGTCGACGCGATCAAGAAGAACACGGTCACGATCGGCGTCGGACCCGCCGGGACGGGTAAGACGTTTCTTGCCGTCGCGATGGCTTTCGAGGCGCTCCGCAACAAGAAGGTCTCGCGCATCATCCTGACCCGTCCCGCGGTCGAGGCGGGGGAAAAACTCGGATTTCTGCCCGGGGATCTGCAGAGCAAGATCGACCCCTATCTCCGTCCGCTCTACGATTCGCTGCACGATATGTTCGGCGCCGAGAACTACCAGAGGCATCTCGAACGCAACACCATCGAGATCGCGCCGCTCGCCTATATGAGAGGTCGGACGCTCGACGATTCGTTCATCATCCTCGACGAGGCGCAGAATACGACGGCGGAACA
>JAGCYR010000083.1 GCA_017960705.1 Clostridia bacterium
AAAGATCCCGACGAAGCGGAAATGAGGCAGAAAGCGAGCGCACTGCCGACAACGGCTTTTTTCCAATCGTTCATTATGACGGTACCCTTTTTATACTATTCTGGAACGCATACCGCCGGACAGGAAACTGCGGATACTTTGGCAGATATCATCAAGGCACCGTACCCGCGCTTCGTAGGCGCCCCACGCCATGTGCGGCGTAAAGATCGCGCGGTCGGACGTGGCAAGGGCGGCAATCGGATGCTCCTTCGCCATAGGTTCCCTCGCGTACACGTCGGAGCCGATCCCGCCGAGTTTCCCCGCGAGCAGAGCGTCGGCGACCGCTTGTTCGTCCCAGACACCGCCGCGCGCCGCGTTGACTACGATCGCGTCGGATTTCATCAGGGAAAGCCGTTCGCGGGAGAGCAGATTCCGCGTTCCGTCGTTCAGAGGAACGTGCAAGGTCACGACGTCCGATTGCCGCAGCAGTTCGTCAAGCGGCAGTACTTCGTCGGGTTCGTTCCCCACGGGGTTGTTGCGCGTGCAGACGACACGACACCCGAGCGCGTTTGCGACGGCGGCGACCTTGCGCCCGATATTTCCGTAGCCGACGACGCCCCAGGTCTTGCCCGCCAGCTCGTGATAGACAGGGATCAGGCGGTTGTGCTCCGTTCCGGCGGAATAGCGCCCCGAACGAACGTACTCGTCGTATTCCCGCAGATGCGAGAACAGAGACAGAACCAAGGAGAGCGTGATCTGCGCTACGCTGTCGGTCGAATAACCGACCACGTTGCAGACCCCGATCCCAGCTTCGCGGCAGTACGCCGTGTCGACGTTGTCGAAGCCGGTCGCGGTGATGCAGATCAGTTTCAAATTCTTCGCTCCGGCGAGGTTATTTCCCCCGAGCTTCACCTTGTTCAGGACGGCGATATCGGCGTCGGCGATCCGTTCGGCGACCAGCTCAGGCGGTGTCTCGCGATAGATCGCGACCTCCCCGAACTCCGAGAGCGGTGAGAGCGAAAGGTCGTCGCCGAGCGTTCCGGCGTCGAGTACGGCGATCTTCAAACGGTCCATTTCAGCCTCTCAAAGCGCGGATGTTCGCCGCCTTGTCGGTGCCCTTGAAGACCGAGGAACCCGCGACGAGGATATCCGCCCCCGCCTCTCTTACCGCCGCGGCGGTCTCGGCGTTGATCCCACCGTCGGCTTCCAGTTCGACGGGGAGCCCGAGGCGGTCAATCTCGCGGCGCAGTTCGGCGATCTTGGAGAGCGTTTCGGGGATCAGCTTCTGTCCGCCGAAGCCGGGTTCGACCGTCATTTCCAGCACCAGATCGACGTACGGAAGATACGGGAACAGGGCGCTGGCGGGCGTTCTCGGACGGAGACCCAGCCCCGCCTTCGCTCCCTTGTCGTGAACAAGCTTGCAGAACGCGACGGGATCTTTCACAGCCTCGAGGTGCGCGCAGACGATATCGGCGCCCGCGTCGATCATCCGCTCGGCGTAGAGCTCGGGTCTGGCGATCATCAGATGCGCGTCGAAGACCATTTTGCTCTGTTTTTTCGCCGCGGCGATGATCGGGAACCCGAAACTGAAGTTCGGGACGAAAACGCCGTCCATCACGTCGAGGTGCAGATACTCCGCGCCGGCGCGTTCGATCTCGGCGATCTCCTCCCCCATCTTCAAAAAGTCGCAGGAGAGAAGCGAAGGTGCGATCTTGACCATATCTTTAACCTTTCCGTCGGTCGGGAACTCCGCCGACATGAATTGCATATTCTGCCAAGGGACTACGATCTGATCCAAACCGAAAAGCAAGATCCGTGTTCCCTGCCCGACGGCCGACGTTTCAAAGCAAGGACGTGTGATTTGTCTCGGTCGGGCAGATCACTTCGGGGCTATCCGACGCAAGCCGGATAGCCCGTTTTGCGTTGGTTCACTCAATAAGACAGACCGCGTGCGCCGCGATCCCGAGGCGTTCCCCGGTAAATCCGAGTCCCTCCTCGGTCGTCGCCTTGACGCTGACCCGGTCGATATCTATCCCAAGCGCGTCCGCGATCTTTTGCCGGATCCGGTCGATATAGGGACGGAGCCGCGGCTCCTCTGCGATCACCGTCGCGTCGATATTCGATATAACGTAGCCCTTATCTTCGAGCATCGCGCCGACGCGGGAAAGAAGCGTCAGACTGCAGACGCCGAGATAGGCGGGATCCTTGTCGGGGAAATGAAGCCCGATATCCCCGAGCGCCGCCGCCCCGAGCAGGGCGTCCATCACGGCGTGGGTGAGCACGTCGGCGTCGGAATGACCGAGAAGCCCCCGGTCGTGCGGGATCTTCACGCCGCCGAGGATCAGATCGCGCCCCTCGGCGAACCTGTGAACGTCGTATCCGTGTCCTATTCTCATTTCACGGTCTCCTTTTTCTCTCTTGCGCGGATCACCGCCTCCGCCCGGATCAGGTCGGAGGGGGTCGTCACCTTGAAATTGTCGTTCCCGCAGTCGACCGTGTAAACCGTCTGTCCCACCGCCTCAAACAAAGCGTTGTCGTCGGTGACGGAGGTCCCTTTCTTTTCGGCGTAGGCTGCGACCGCGATATAGAAGTCCCGGTCGAACGCCTGCGGGGTCGCCGCGGCGCGGAGCTGGGTGCGATCGAGCGTCTCTTTGATCCGTCCGCGCACGTCGACGCGTTTGACGGTATCGGTGACGGGATAGACCGCGGTAGCGGCGCGGCGGCGGTAAGCAAGGTCAACGACCGATCGGGTGATCTCGGGGGTCACGAGGCAGCGCGCCGCGTCGTGGATCGCAACGAACCGGCAGCCCTTCGACGCCGCTTCGACGCCGAGGAACGCCGACTTCTGGCGGGTATCCCCTCCCGCGATCACGGTTTTAAGCTTCGAAGAGATCTTATATTCGGCGCAGAGGTCTTTCACGTCTTGGATATCGCGTTCCCGCGTGACGATCACGATCTCGTCGATCGAAGGACAAGCGTCGAACGCGCGCACCGAGCGGATCAGGATCGGGACGCCGCAAACCGAAAGGAACTGCTTCGGGACGTCTCCTCCCATTCGGGTAGAGCTTCCCGCGGCAAGGATCACCCCTGCCGTCCTCGGACGACGGCGCAGAGCGACGCGCAGTACGCCCGATACCAGTCCGGCAAGCCGTCTTCTCCGCTTCATTCTACCTTGATCCCTTTCACTTACTTATGATAATCGACGAAATAGATGGTGATCGATCGGAAAGGCGAACCCGAAACCGAATCGGGTCCCCGCAGCACAACGCCGTCGCCCGAGAGCAGATCGGAGATCTCGACCTCCTCGACCGGGGTGCGGTAGATCACGTCGTTTGACGAGAAGATCAGAAGCTCCCCGTTCCGGACGCTGGCGTTCCCGCCGCGGCCGACGATGTTCTCGACGCCGTCCTTCATCTCGCCGACGTAACGGATCGTCTGCCCGTGGAGGGCGTTCGCGCGTCTGTTCCGATCCTTTTTCGAGCCGGGTACGTCGGACAGACCGAAAAACCGTCTGAACTTCACGGGAGCCCCTTTCCGGACGCGTAATCGTGCGTCCTTTTTCTATCTTGCTTTTCCCTTTTTAATTATAACATATTCCAAAGGAAAAAGATATCCCTTTTTCAAAAAAAGCGTTTGCCCCGGTTTTTTGTCATCTTGCACAAATGAAAGCGTGCATTTTTGTTACATATTTTTTTATCAAGATGGTTGACAAGGGACGAATAGTGGGGTATAATTGTATCAAAGTGGTGGATGGTTACGCAAAGTTACGCAAATTTGTGGTATAAGTGATCCCAAAACCCACGCCGGACACCGAAAACGAACGGAAGGAAACGGACAAGATGACCTTTGTCGGCGAATACGAGCACACCCTTGACGCGAAGAACCGGGTCTTTATGCCCGCCCGCTTCCGCGAACAACTCGGAGAAAACTTCTTCGTGACCCGCAAGATGAACAAGAACTGCCTCGCGGTCTACACCTGTGAGAAGATGGATCAGATCTCGAGCCAGATCAACGCATTCCCCGATTCGGAGGTCAGCGAGATCAAGGAATTCCTGTTCTCGAAATCCGTACAGGCGACCCCCGACTCGAACGGACGGATCGTCCTTCCCCAGCAGATTCTAGATTACGCGAAGATCAAACGCGACGTCGTGATCATCGGCGCCGGCGATCATATCCAGATCTGGAACGCTGACCTCTGGCGTGAAAACGAGAAGGAACGCGATATCGACAAGATCCGGCGCAATCTCGCCTCGATCGGTCTCTAAACCATGGACGACCGGGAACCGATATTCTCCCACACGCCCGTTCTGCTCTCCGAGTGTATCGAGGGGCTGCAGATCAAGCCGGAATTGACCTACGTCGACTGTACGACGGGAGGCGGCGGACACTCCTTCGAGATCGCGAAGCGTCTTTGCGACGGCGGTCGGCTGATCTGCCTTGACCGTGACGCGGACGCGCTCCGGGCGGCGAAGGAACGGCTCTCCCCTTTCCTTGACAAAATCACCTTCGTTCACGTCAATTTCTCCGAGATCGGATCGGTCCTCGAAGAATACCGCGTATCAAACCTCGGCGGCGTTCTGATGGATCTCGGATGTTCGGCTTTTCAGCAGACCGAGGCGTCCCGCGGATTCTCTTACATGAAAGACGCGCCGCTCGATATGCGGATGAACCGGGAGGACGAGTTGACCGCCCGCGACGTCGTGAACGGTTATCCCCCCGAAAAGCTGATCAAGATCATCGACCTTTACGGTGAGGAACGCTTCGCCTCCGCGATCGTCACGGCGATCGTCAAGCGGCGCGAGAGCAAACCCATCGAAACCACGGCGGAGCTTGCCGAGATCGTTTCGTCAGCCATACCGAAAAAGATCCGCGCGACGGGACATCATCCGGCGAAAAAGACCTTTCAGGCGATCCGGATCGAGGTCAACCGCGAACTCGACGCCATCTCTCCCGCCATCCGGGGCGCCGCGGACAAACTGATCCCCGGCGGACGGCTCGTGATAATCTCCTTCCAATCCGGAGAAGATAGGATCGTAAAGAACGCATTTTCCGAACTTGCAAACCCCTGTATATGCCCCCGCGACTTCCCCGTCTGCGTGTGCGGACGAAAACCGATCCTCGAGATCGATACAAAGAAACCTATCCTGCCGAGCGAACAAGAACTGGAAGAGAATCCGAGATCCCGCAGCGCGAAACTGCGGATCGCGACCAAAATCCTGATCCCCTGACAGATAAGAGAGGAGAAACGACATGACCTACAACGCAAATCAAACCTCGGGCGAAACCGGGTCCAATGAACTGTATCTCAAGATGCGGAGCCGCTTTGATTTCAGCGGAAACCGCACCATCGGTGAATTTATGATGGCGAAAGCCGAGAGCGAGGGCTTCGGTCCCGCGAAAGCGAAGAAGAAAGGCGGAGCCGGGATCCGTAAACTTTCCCGCCGTCATCCCTTCGCGTCCGCCGTGGCGCTTCTTATCTCGTGCGCGCTTTTCCTGTTCTGCACCATCCGCTTCATGGACGACGTATCGAACAAGGAATACCTGGCGTCCGCCGGTTCTTCCGACAGCGCCGCGATTTCGATCAACACGGTCACCGATCCCGCCGCCGTGCAGATCGTCTTCCCGCAGGGGCAGCAGATCGACACCACGATGGAATAACGCCCCCGTTCAACCGAATATATTGAAAGCGTCCGTATGCCGGGCGCTTTCATTTTCGTTTTCGGGGGGGATCCATGACAAACCGTGAAACCAATCTCAAAACGGCGTACCCGACAGCCAAGCGAAGGGTCGTCGTTTTCTTTACCGCTTTCCTTTTGTTCGGGGCGTTCCTTCTCGTCCGCATTTTTGGGATGCAGACCTTCGGATACGCCCGGTATTCGCAGATGGTCGAGGAACAGGTGCGTACGGCTTCCCCGCTTGCCGCGCCCCGCGGGACCGTCTACGCCTCCGACGGAACCGTCCTCGCCTGCGACAAAACCGTCTGGCGGGTCTACCTTACCCCGGTCGATATCCGGGAGGAAGGAGAACGCGACGGGGTCGACTACGCGACGATGATCGCGAACGGGCTCTCCCCCATCCTCGGCGTCGATCGCGACGCGATCCTGAACCGCGCTAAAAAGACCGGGACGCTGGATCAGACGCTCAAACGGAACGTGGGAGAGGACATATTTCTGAAGGTGATCGCCTTCGTTTCGGAAAACCGTCTCGAAAAAATGGTCCACGCCGATCCATCGGTCGTCCGCTCCTATCCTCTCGGCACCTTCGCCGCGCACGTGATCGGGTTCACGGGAGCCGACCAGCAGGGGCTGTTCGGGCTGGAATACTATTACGACAAGGTTTTGACGGGTCAAAACGGCGCTCTTCTGCACGCCAAGGACGCGACGGGGCGCGAGCTTGACGGGGTCGCCGTCGCCTACCGGGAGCCGGTCCCGGGCAGTAGCATTGAGACCACGATCGACCCGTATATCGAAACCCGGCTTGAATCTCTGCTGGAAGAGATCCGCTGTACCTTCGACGTGCAAAACCGCGTGTGCGGGATCGTGATGAACGTAAAGACGGGAGCGATCCTCGCGATGGCGACGTCCTCTCCTTTCGACTGCAACGACCCGTTCACCCTCGACGAAAACTCGCTGAAAAAACTGTCCGATTCGGGGCTTCCCGAAGGTAGTGAAGAATACGCGAAACTGAAAAGCGAGCTGCTCTATACTATGTGGCGTAACAAGGCGACGAGCGAGCTTTACGAGCCCGGCTCGACTTTCAAGATCGTCACCGCCGCGACAGCTCTTGATCTCGGGGTGGTCACGCCGACCGATACTTTCGACTGCACCGGGGCTTTGCAGATCGGAGGTTACTCGATCTCCTGCCACAAACGCGGTGGGCACGGGCACGGCTTTTCTTTCGCCTACGGCTTACAGCAGTCCTGCAATCCGACCCTGATGCAGGTCGGGGCGCGGATCGGCGCGGAGCGATTCTACGATTATTTCGTGAAGTTCGGCTATCTTGAAAAGACCGGGATCGATCTGCCCTCCGAGGTGACGGGGCTTTTCCACAAAAAAGAGGCGATCGGAACGACCGAACTCGCGACCGCCTCCTTCGGGCAGCGTTTCAAGGTCTCGATCATCGGTCAACTGACCGCGATCGCCGCCGTTGCAAACGGAGGAGATCTGGTCACGCCGTATCTGGTCGAACGGATCGTCGATCCGTCGGGCAAGGTCACCTTCACACACGAGACAGAAATCCGGCGGCAGGTTGTAAGCAAAGACGCTGCGGCGACCGTCTCGACCATCCTGGAGGAGGGGGTTTCGGGGACAGGAGGCGCAAGAAACGCCTACGTCAAGGGGTACAAGGTAGCGGCGAAGACCGGGACCAGCCAGAAGTTCGACGTACTGGACGCGAACGGAAACTCGTATCTTCGGGTCGGTTCATGCGTGGCGTTCGCACCCTCCGACGAACCTGAGATCGCCGCGATCATCGTTGTCGACGAGCCTCAGACGGCAAAATACGGCGCGATCGTCGCGGCGCCGTACATTTCCTCGCTTCTGACCTCGATCCTGCCGTATCTCGAGACCAAAACCGACGGCAAACCGACCCCCGATCCGATTCCCGCGGATCAGTACGTTTCGCTGACGATCGGTCAGGCGCTCGCCGCCGCAAAGAATAATTCTGTCAAGGTACGGGTGATCGGTTCGGGGTCGACGGTTATCGGACAGTTTCCCGAGGCCGGCACGCCGCTCGATCCGACGACCGGCAGCGTCATCCTCTACACCGACGGAGCCGAACCCGAAACCGTCAAGGTCCCGCGCGTGATCGGGCTGACCCCGGCGGAGGCAAACAGGTCGCTCCTCTCCGCTGGTCTGAATATCGCGTTTTTCGGGATCGGAGACCCGCTCGGACACGCGGACGCGACGGTGACGGCACAATCGATCGCGCCCGGAGAGACCGTCCCGGCGGGGTCGGTCGTGAAAATCACGGTCCTCTATCCCGACGACCAAGACGACTGAAAAGGAGTATCTATGCAGCTCGATCAACTTCTCTTTGACGGCGAATATGAAGGCGCTCAGATTCCCCGCGGGATCGAGGTATCCGGGATTGAAAACGACGGACGAAATATCACTCCGGGATGCCTCTTCATCTGTCATACGGGCGCACGATTCGATTCACACGCGCTTTTGCCGCAGCTCCAAGCCGCGGGCGGCGCCGCCGTCGTCGTTTCGTGCGATCGTGAGGTCGGATCGGTCGGGATCCCCGTGATCCGGGTACAGGACACGCACCTCGCTGAATCGCTCGCCGTCAGTCGGTTCTACGGCTCTCCCTCGAATAAACTGACGATGATCGGCGTGACCGGCACCAACGGAAAGACCAGCGTCGCGACGATGATTTGGCATATTCTGAACGACGCGGGGATCCCCTGCGGGTTGATCGGAACGACGGGATACCGCGGTCTGCCGGGTAACGAAAAAGCGTTCGACGCCTATCGTACAGGATCCGCCGCGACCATGACCACGCCCCCGCCCCTGACGCTTTATCCTCTGCTTGCATCGATGTCGAAAGCCGGGATCACGCACGTCGTGATGGAGGTCTCTTCCCAGGCGCTTGCGCAATCGAGGGCGGCGCCGATCCGTTTCGCGCGATCGGTCTTCACGAATCTCTCGCCGGAGCACCTCGATTATCATAGAACCATGACCGAATACCTTGAAGCGAAGAAGATTCTGTTCCGGCAGACCGATACGGCGGTGGTGAACGGCGATTCACCGTGGTCGGATCTTCTGCTTGACGGGCTGTCCTGCAAAAAGATCGCCTGCGGAACGATCTCCGGTTGTG
>JAGCYR010000084.1 GCA_017960705.1 Clostridia bacterium
CCCCGAGGATCACTACACCGTCGACCTCAAGCCCACCTGCTCCACTCCGTGCGAACAGTCCTACTACTGTGAAGAGTGCGGCGAAAAGATCCAGGACACCACAGTTTCGATCCCGATCGATCCCGACGCGCACAGGATCAACTCCTGGACCGTGACCGAACCGGTCGATATGTTCCACGTGACCGGTCGCCGCGAGGGCTTCTGCACGCTCTGCGAGCAGACCATCGGCGAGGATCTCGTGTATGAGCCGATCATCGAGGCGTTCACTTCCGCTTCCGGACAGTACAACACCGACAAGGCCTACTTCGCCGACGTTCGCGGCGACAAGCACTTCTACCCGACCGAATCGGATCCCGAGGGCAACGATCTGCTGGTCGAATACTCGATCCTCTGGAACGAATCGATCGCGAATTTGGACGCCACGGCAGACCCCTACTTCTGCGGACGTTTCGATGGCGGCAAACCTCTGTACTACTATTCTCCCGTCGTCGGTTGTCCGACCAGCGACGCCGCGGTCGCCGGCGCGTTCGAGTGGATGGGGAACTTCATGACCACCGTTTCGGACGACGAAGTGACCACCCCGTCGTCGATGATGTCGCCCTCGTCGAATTACGCCGATTATCCGAACATTATGGGTGAAGACGAGGCGAATCCCGAATACGGCTGGCACCGCATCGGTATCCGCTACCACTTCGAGCTGCGCGACGGAATGACGGGCGCCGATATGACTGACTACGTCGGCATCGCGACCGTCTACCTCGACGGCAAAGCGATCTACAAACTCTCCACCGGAGAACGCGGTATGCAGGTTAAGGAAAGCCACCTGTTCAACGCCGAGTCCGACGGCGCGAACGTCACCTACAGCGACGTGGACAGCTGGATCATCCCGTTCCAGATCAACCGTGCGAGAGCGCAGGCGTCGACGACCGTTTATATCGCGCTCGCGGACCTTTCCGTGACCTGCGGCAAGGACTTCGCGATGAAAGTCGAGAAGGTCGCGTCTCCCGAAGCGGCGACGCTGACGGTGGCGGACGACGTGGAACTCCCCGCTCCCATCTATTTTAGACCTGTCTCCAATTGACGCGCGATCGACGGCACGGACCGGAAAACGAAATGGATTATGATTTGATCCGTTGAAGTTTTTCACTCTGTGAGTTGTGTTCGCATTGTAAAACGCAATTAAGGAAGAAAACCGCCCGCTTGCGGGCGGTTTTCTTCATTGGATCACGCAACCGTCACGCGCGTCAGCGCTCAATTATTCACAACCGCCCCCCTGCCGGGACCGTGCGCGGACGTTCCCGCGCGAGCGACAATAATTTCTACTTTGATAATTATTTTACAAAATCGCGCGCCCAAGCGATTGACAAACGTTTCGTTCTACTGTATAATAATGATAATGTGAGAAACGGGGGAGCGGCTATGGTCGGAAAGACGATACTGGTCACTTCCGGGAAGGGCGGAGTCGGTTGTTCGACGGTCGCCGCCCGGTTGGCGGTCGCGTTTGCCCGGAGAGGGACGTCGACCCTTCTCGTTGATCTTGCGTGGGGGAATCCGGCGCAGGATTTTTTGTGCGGACTTGCCGAGCGGACGGTCTACGACGCGAACGACGTGATGTGCTCGCGGGTCGACCCGCGGCGCGCTTCGCTGCCCGTGATCGCGGTGCAGAATCTCACGCTTTTGCCGGGGGCTACGGCGTTCGACGGGGTGCCGGGCGACGCGGAGACCATCCGATTGTTCGAGACGCTGCGCGGCGCGTTCGATCAGGACGTGATGATCCTCGACGTGCCGAAGGAATCGGTCGCGGTGCTATCGGAGTTCGCCGACGTCACGCTCGCCGTGTCGGACTTTTCGGCGGCGTCGCTGCGCGCGACGGCAAATCTCAAGTTTTCCAAGAGAGCGCACGTCCGGGTGGTGCTCAACCGCTGCCCGGCCGACCGCGATACCGCGAAGTTGTATCCGACGGTGCGCGAGGCGCTCGACCTTGCGTGCCTGCCGCTGGCGGCGGTCCTGTTCGACGAACCGCGATTGACGACCGACGATCTCGCCGACGCCGAACGGTTCAAATCAAGACCGCTCGTCGACGTGCCGTGTAAGAACCTTTCAATTCGCTTGACGGGCGGACACGCGCCCCTGCTCCGCGGGCTGATCCGGGGGCGGAAACGGCGCAAAACGCTTGTGAGAATGGCGAGAAGACGGCTGGAAAACGCCTGAAGATAAAAGAGACAGAGGAGGAAACTTCATGGAAATTGCATTGATCGCAGACGACGGGAAGAAGGAACTGATGGCGCAATTCTGTATTGCGTACAGCGGTATTCTCTCGAAACATCATATCTGCGCGACGCAGACCACGGGTAAGTACGTGAAGGACGCCACCGATCTCGATATCGAAATGCTGATGTCGGGCAGCACCGGCGGATGCGAGCAGATCCAGTCGCGCATCAGTTTCAACGAGATCGACATCCTGTTCTTCTTCCGCGACACCGAGCCCGCCGAGCGGCATTCCGCCATGCAGCAGGATATGCTCCGGCTCTGTGACGTTTACAGCGTGCCGGTCGCGACCAACCTGGCGACGGCGGAGGTGCTGGTCATGGCGCTCGACCGCGGCGAACTCGACTGGCGAAAACTGGTCAATCCCTATCTGATCCGTCGGAGCAAAGGGACGGACTGACAAGTATGGTCTTTCGGCGGAGGGCGGCTGCTCTCCGCCTTTCATATCTATTCGGAGGATGACGGAAATGGAACGGGTAACGGTCAGACGGGTCAGTACGATCACCCCCGCGTCGGGCGCCCCCGAGACCGAATCGGGCGAGTGGGTCGGCGCGCTGCGCGAAACGCAGTCCGAGCTTCTTCTGACCTTTACCGAGACCGTCGAGGGCGGCAGGATTTTCAATCGCGTGATCTGGCGCGACGGAACTCTGACGGTCGACCGCCGCGGCGCCGCGTCCTCAAGGATCGAATTCCGGGCGGGAGAAACGCAGACGGTCGAACTGTCTTTTCCCCCGTTCACCCTGCAGATGACCGTTTCGACCCGCGAGATCCTTCTTCTTCCCACCCCCGTCGGGGTGGGGTTCCGCGTTTCGTTTTTCTCCGAGATCAACGGGGAGAGACGCGAAAACGAACTGACCGTCACGGCGTCGCCGCTGTAAATACGACCGAAAGGAGGAGACCCCCGTGCTGCAAGCCGAACTGAAAACGCAACTGAAAACCGGGAATATCGGGGGAGTCTACCTCTTTTGCGGGGAGGAAGAATACCTCAAACGCCACTATCTTAACGAGATCCGGAAACAGATCCTGACCGACCCGGTCTTCGACGCCTTCAACCACCCGGTTTTCCACGGCGAGGAGATCGACTTCGCCGCCCTCTCGGACGCGATCACCGCTCCCCCGATGATGGCGGACCGCAAACTGATCGAATGGAGCGGCGCGCACCTCGAAGACTGGAAGGACGAAGAGTTCGCCGCCCTTGAAGGGATCGTGAGGACGGTAAACGAGAATCCCTCGTCGGTCGTGGTGTTCTTTGTCGGGCAGGAGGGTCTGGCGGCGGGCAACGCGAAGCGCCCCTCGTCGCTCTTCAAACGGCTCGACGATACCGTACAGGCGATCAATTTCGAGCCCTCGACCGATCAGCAGCTTTCGGCTTGGCTGAACGCGCATTTCGTCCACGAGGGGCTCGACGCCGCTCCCGGGGCGCTGCGCGGGATGATCGACCGCTGCGGGCATTCGATGGACGTGCTCGCCTCGGAGACGGAAAAACTGGTCTGCTACGCCCGCGCTCACGAGCTGCGGACGGTCACGTCCGAAATGGTGGAGCTGGTCACGGCGTCGACCGCGGAGGACGACGCGTTCGGGCTCACCAACGCGATGCTCGACGGAGACACCAAGGGCGCGTATAAAAAGCTCTCCGACCTCGTCCGCCGGCGTGTGGATCCCATGCTCATATTGGGTCAGATCTCGCGCCTGATCTCGGATCTGTGTTCTGTCGCGTGCCTGCTTGAGGAGGGAACGCCCCCCGCCGCCGTCGCCTCGGCGCTCGGGATGAACGAATACAAGGCGAAACTGTATATCCGCTGCGTCGGCAAACGGAGCCCCGATCAGTTCCGCGCGCTTCTCGCCGAGTGCCGCGAAATGGATCTCGCCTCCAAACGAGGCGCCGATCCCCTGATCCGCATCGAGCGCTTCCTCGCCACCGCCGGCGGGGCGGGATGATCGGCGTGGTTGAGTTATGAGTTCGCCGCGGCGAACGGTTATTGTTATGTTATAGCCGACCTTGGTCGGGCGGCTCTAGTTATGAGTTGTGCGCGCCGCGCC
>JAGCYR010000085.1 GCA_017960705.1 Clostridia bacterium
TCCGATACCTGGACGAACAGGATGCGCGGGGAGGAGAAGATGGTGTTCATAGTGAGTCACCTCGGATTATCAAAAGGTTACATTACTATAGTATCATTGATCGGGTGTGATGTCAATCGTCAAAGTAAATGTAACCAAGACTCAGGATTCGACGCGCGCGGAGCGCGCTAACCTTGTTTCACGCCCGAATATGATAAAGCGGGAACTTTATAGGATGGCGTGAAACTCGAGTTTCCACACCTCCGGCGCGGAAACTCAAAGGTTCGAAATTCTGCAAAGAGGATACGCCAAACAAAAACGGCAGGTGCAGGCACCTGTCGTTGTGTTTGGCGCGCCCTAAAGGATTCGAACCTTCGACCTACCGGTTCGTAGCCGGGCACTCTATCCGCTGAGCTAAGGGCGCAAATTGTCGTGTGGAGCGGGTGATGGGAATCGAACCCACGCGGCCAGCTTGGAAGGCTGGAATTCTACCATTGAACTACACCCGCATCTTCTCCGTTTCGCACTTGCTTATTATATATCATCCCCGCCCGATTGTCAAGCCCTTTTTCCTTTTTTCGTTCAAATAATTTGCTTTTTTTCTTGCCATTGAAAAGAATGTGTGTTACAATAGATTGAAACGAAAAGAAAGGGGGCGGCCGTCTTGCTCCGACGCTATTTTTCACCCGACCAATACTTTGAAAAGTTCGACGACGCGACGCCCGCGTTTCTTTTACGGAACGGGATCCGCGCCCTGATCCTCGATATCGACAACACCCTCGCGCCCTACGAAGAACCCGAGCCGAACGAGCGGGTCCTCGCGTGGTTTTCCGCACTGAAAGAGAACGGGATCTCGGCGGCGTTCGTCTCCAACAACGACCACGAACGCGTCAGCCGGTTCAATCAGAAGATCGGGATCCCGATGTACCCGAAGGGGAAAAAACCGTTAAAGAAGTTTATGCGCCGCGCCATCCAAGCGCTTGGAGTACCGCCCGAAAATACGGCGATCATGGGCGACCAGATCTTTACCGACGTCTGGGCGGGGCGGAACGTCGGCATACGCTGCATCGTGGTCCCGCCGATCAAAGATAAGACCGATCCTTTTACGAAATTCAAACGGCTGCTTGAAAGACCCGTTATGCGCTACTACCGGAAGCATCACAAGGAGGAGACCGAGAACAATGAAGAATGAACGCGCCTTCTTCGGTCCCGGCGGAAACAGCAAAGCGTTCTACGACGCCGGGCTGAAATCGACCGTTGACGCGCCCGAATGGGTCAAATCGGTCGGGCTTGACGCCTACGACTACGAAGCCGGCAGCGGTCTTACCGCAAGCGCCGGAACGCTCCTTCTGATCGGACAGAAAGCAAAGGACGCCGGGATCCGGATGTCTCTTCACGCTCCGTATTTCATTTCGCTTTCGGGGATCGAGGAGGTCAAACGGCTCGGCAGTCTGCGCTATATCTCCCAGTCGCTCAACGCCGCCAAACTGCTCGGCGCGTATCTGATCGTCGTACATACCGGAAGCGCCGCCAAGATCACGCGCGGGGAAGCGATGAAGCTCGCCGCCGAAACGCTTTTCCACCTGCTTGACGAGATCCCGGACAACGGCGTCTTGATCGGGCTTGAAACGATGGGAAAGGTCAATCAGCTCGGCACGCTCGACGAGGTGATCGAACTCTGCAAACTCTCGCCCCGGTTCGTCCCGGTCGTCGATTTCGGTCATATGAACGCGCGTGAATGCGGCGGTGTTTTCAGTTCTGCCGGGGATTATCTGCGCGTTTTTGATACAATCGGAGATGAGTTAGGGGACGATATCGCCCGGAACCTGCACTGTCATTTCTCCAAAATCGAATGGAGCGCCGGCGGTGAAAAGCGCCATCTGACTTTTCAAGACACGGTCTACGGTCCGCAGTACGAACCTCTGATGGACGTCATCGCGCGCGACCGTCTGACCCCCACGATCATCTGTGAGTCCGACGGCACCATGTCGGACGACGCGCTGACAATGAAAAGATACTACGAGGGGAGATTATAAAATGAACCGGATCGACCGTCTGCGTACCAAGATGAAAGAGGAAGGACTGGACGCCTTGATTGTCTCGTCCGAGATCAACCAGCGGTATCTGTCCCGCTATCCCTTCACCGACGGGCTTCTTCTGATCACGCTGCAGAGAGCGGAGCTTCTGACCGACTTCCGCTATGCGGAGGACGCGGAAAAGAAAGCCGATCCGCGCTTTACCGTCGTGACCCCGGACGACCGCTTCGGTCATATCGGAGAATTCTTTGCCGCCGAATGCGTCAAGACGGTCGGTTACGAGAGCAAAACGCTCTCCTGTGACGAATTTGAGCGTACACGCCGCGACCTTCCCGGGTTTGATTTCGTCGGGATCGGGAATATGATCGAGGTCCTGCGCGAGATCAAGGACGACGGGGAACTTGAGGAGATCGCGCGCGCCCAGGATATTGCCGACGCCGCTCTCGCCCATCTGTTGAACGTGATCAAACCGGATATGACCGAGATCGAGGTCGCTCTGGAACTGGAATTCTTTATGCGCCGTTCGGGCGCCGAGGGAGTCGCGTTCGAGACCATCGCCGTCTCGGGCAGCGCCAGTTCGTTACCGCACGGAAGACCGCGGAACGTCAAACTGCAGAAGGGCTTTCTGACCCTTGATTTCGGGGCTCTTTACAACGGATATTGCTCCGATATGACTCGTACCTTCTCGGTCTGTACCGTCGATCCCGAAATGAAAAAACTATACAACACCGTTCTCAAAGCGCAGACCGAGGCGCTCGCGTATCTGAAAGAGGGCGCCGGGTGTCTTGAAGCCGACCGGATCGCCCGCGTGATCATCGAAGCGGAGCCGGCATACAAGGGGACCTTCGGCCATTCGCTCGGGCACGGCGTCGGACTCTTCATCCACGAATCCCCCCGTCTGTCCCCGAAATCCGGCGGAAAGCTGGTCTCGGGCAACGTCGTGACCGTGGAACCCGGCATCTACCTGAAAGGCAAATACGGGTGCCGGATCGAGGATATGGTCGCGATCACCCCGGACGGGATCCGCAACTTCGCGCACTCACCGAAGGAACTCTGCGAGCTTTTCTGACGTTTTGACCCGAAAAAGTAGGAAAAAAACGGCTTACCCTCTTGAAAATATCCTTTCTTTATGTTAGAATACTATTGAAAAATTGCGCTTTGCGCGCGTAAAGGAGGAGCCGCTCGGGCGACGGCCGGACGGATCGAACTCTTCCGACTATATTCATACCGTCGGGGAAACGAGATTATGGCAACCATTACCGCTGGCGATTTCAGAAACGGAATGACCTTCGAATATGACGGCAACCTTATGGTGGTCGTCGAATTCCAGCACGTGAAACCGGGGAAGGGCGCCGCCTTCGTCCGCACCAAGATGAAGAA
>JAGCYR010000086.1 GCA_017960705.1 Clostridia bacterium
ACCAGGGCGCGGTTCAGATGCTCGCAGCATTGCGCCGCAAGGTAGATCCCCTTCCCTTTCAGTACCTCGTAAACGCCGCGGAAAACCTCGTCGGCGGTCTCGGGCTTCGAGTCGGTGCCGATCCTTGCCCCCGTGATCTCGCTGGAGCTGCACCCCACGACGAAAAGATCGCCCGCCTTGAGTTTCGCTACCTCGACGAGTTCCTCCGCCGCCTGTTAGACCTGTTCATAAACCGTTTTGCTCATGCTCTTTCCTCCTTGAAAAGCCGCGCATTCCGTACAGCTTGAAAAAATCGGTTCTGCTTAACAGTTCGATCACAAGATACGCGCCGGCGGCGCCGACGATCCCCTGCGCAATATTGCCGGGGACCCCCGCGACCGCGGCGGCGAAGCCCTCTCCGATGAACGCGGCTTCATAGAGGTAGTAGCCCGCGACCATCACGGTCTCCGAGACGACCGAGGCGATCATAAACCCGAGGCGCGGGCGGCTCTCCCCGTCCCGTTTGACGCGCGCGGGGACGAGCGATACGACGAGCGCCATCGCCGCCTTGATGAGCAGCGTACCGGGAACGTAGACCGGATATCCGGCGAAGAGATCCGCGAGCGCCGAACCGACGCCGGCGGCGATACTCCCGTAGAGCGGTCCGAGCAGCCAGCCCGAGAGAAGAACGGCGAGATCTCCGAGGTTCAGATACCCTTTGGTCGGGGACGGGATCCGGACCGCCATCGTGAGAACGCAGGTGAACGCGATCATCACGGCGGCGGTCGTGATTTTGAGCAAGTGCCTGTTTGCGGTGGTTTTCATTGTCTTTTCCCTTGATATACCTTTCCCGACCCCCGGTTTCCCGGGGATCGGGCGTTTGTTTTTTCAGTCCGCGAAGAGCGGGGTGGAGAGGTAGCGGTCGCCGGTATCGGGGAGCAGGACCACGATGGTCTTGCCCGCGTTCTCGGGACGCTTGGCGAGCTCGATCGCCGCAAACGCCGCGGCGCCGGAGGAGATCCCGACGAGGACCCCTTCCTTCTGCCCGATCTTCTTGCCGACGGCGAAGGCGTCTTCGTTCTGTACCGGGATGATCTCGTCGTAGATCTTGGTGTTCAGGACGTCGGGGACGAAGCCCGCGCCGATACCCTGGATCTTGTGCGATCCGGCAACGCCGGTCGAGAGCACCGCGGAGGTCGCCGGCTCGACCGCGACCACCTTGACGGCGGGATTCTTCGACTTCAGGTATTCCCCGACGCCGGTCACGGTGCCGCCGGTGCCGACGCCCGCGACGAAGATATCGACCTTGCCGTCGGTGTCCTCCCAGATCTCGGGACCGGTCGTTTCGCGGTGCGCCTTCGGGTTGGCGGGGTTGACGAACTGACCGGGGATGAAACTGTTCGGGATCTCATCGGCGAGTTCGTTCGCCTTCGCGATCGCGCCCTTCATACCCTTCGCGCCCTCGGTCAGAACGATCTCGGCGCCGTACGCCTTGATGAGTTGACGGCGTTCGACCGACATGGTCTCGGGCATAGTCAGGATCAGGCGGTAGCCCCTCGCCGCCGCGACCGACGCAAGCCCGATGCCGGTGTTGCCCGAGGTGGGCTCGATGATGACGGCGCCCGGTTTGAGTTTGCCCGACGCCTCGGCGTCGTCGATCATCGCCTTCGCGATTCTGTCTTTGACCGAGCCGGCGGGGTTGAAGTACTCGAGTTTGGCGACGAGTTTTGCTTTGAGACCGAATTCCTTTTCGATATGGGTGAGCTCGAGCAGCGGCGTTTTGCCGATCAGCTGATCTGCGGAAGTATAGATAGACATTGTTCTGTTCCCTTTCTTATCTGTTTTTTCGTTGTGTGATTTACCGGATCGCGGCGAAGCCCTTTTCAAGGTCCGCGATGATATCGTCGATATGTTCTGTGCCGATCGAGAGCCGGATCGTGTTCGGGCGGATCCCCTGATCCAAAAGCTCCTCTTCGGAGAGCTGCGAGTGGGTGGTGGACGCCGGATGGATGACCAGGCTCTTCACGTCCGCGACATTGGCGAGCAGCGAGAAGATCTCGAGCGCGTCGATGAATTTCCACGCCTCTTCCCTGCCGCCCTTGATATCGAAGGTGAAGATCGAGCCGCCGCCGTTCGGGAAGTACCGTTCGTAGAGCGCGTGGTCGGGGTGTCCCTTGAGCGACGGGTGGTTGACCCGTTCGACCGAGGGGTGATTTGCGAGAAACTCGACTACCTTCTTGGTGTTCTCGACGTGCCGGTCCAGCCGGAGCGAGAGGGTCTCGACCCCCTGCAGGAGCAGGAACGCGTTGAAGGGCGAGATCGAGGCGCCGGTGTCGCGGAGCAGGATAGCGCGGATGAAGGTCACGAACGCGGCGGGTCCGACGGCGTCGTAGAAGGAAACGCCGTGGTAGCTCGGGTTCGGGGCGGCGATATTCGGGTACTTCCCGCTCGCCTTCCAGTCGAACTTACCGCCCTCGACGATGATCCCGCCGAGCGTGGTGCCGTGGCCGCCGAGGAACTTGGTCGCGGAATGGACCACGATATCGGCGCCGTGTTCGATCGGACGGATGAGGTAGGGGGTGCCGAAGGTGTTGTCGACGACCAGCGGGATACCGTGTTTGTGGGCGATCTTCGCCAGCGCGTCGATGTCGGGGATATCGCTGTTCGGGTTGCCGAGCGTCTCGGCGTAGAGGGCGCGGGTGTCGGGTTCGATCGCCCCTTCGACCTCCGCGAGATTGTGGATATCGACGAAGGTCGTTCTGATCCCGTACTGCGGGAGGGTGTGACCCAGCAGGTTGAAGCTGCCGCCGTAGATGGTCTTCTGCGCGACGATATGCCCGCCGTTCGCGGCAAGCGCCTCGACCGTATAGGTGATCGCCGCAGCGCCCGACGCCAGAGCCAGCGCCGCCGTGCCGCCCTCCAGCGCCGCAACGCGCTTTTCCAGCACGTCCTGGGTGGAGTTGGTCAGCCGTCCGTAGATGTTGCCCGCATCGGCAAGTCCGAAGCGGTCGGCGGCGTGTTGACTGTTGCGGAAGACGTAGGACGTGGTCTGATAGATCGGAACGGCGCGGGCGTCGGTCGCGGGGTCGGGCTGTTCCTGCCCGACGTGGAGCTGCAGGGTCTCGAATCTGTATTTACTCATGGTTGGTATTCTCCTTACGTTTCGTTGTTCGGTCCGCTTTCAAAAATCACCCGGGGGCGTTTCGGCTCCCGGGCAATCGGTCGATCTTATCGATCGTTTACGAGGCGCACACGCGGACCGTCGAACGCCCCGACCGTACAATCTGCCCGGGAGAGAAGCATTCGACAACACGTAAGATTCTGTTTTTTTGCATTGGTCGCAAACATTTTCCTGCGCCCCTTTCGTTTTGGTTGTCACCATTATACACCGGGGGGCGCCGTTTGTAAATAACGGGGTTTTTATCGTCGGTGATAAGTAAAGGTTATCGCAGGATCCCGCTTCAAAGTTCCTTATATTTTTTGAGTTCTTCGAGGTACGCTTCCCCGTAGCGGGAGAGCGCGCTACCCGATCGGACGATATAGCCGATGGTCAGGGGATCTTCCTCTTTCAGTTTGATCGCCACCAGCCCTTTTAAGATCGCGTCTTCTTCGGAGAGCATCCCGGAGCCGATCGAGTACCCGCCGAGCTCGGCGATCATCTCCATCGTGGTCGCGCGGTCGTCGCTCTTGATGGTCTTCTCGAACGCGTAGTCCGCCATCGCCTCCTCGGTCAGGTAGAAGTTGCCGTCCCCGGTCTGGTCGAACGAGATGCAGGGATAATCCTTCATCTCCTCGATCGAGATCTCGGTCCTGCCGGCGAAGGGGTGATTCTGCCAGACGTAGACGTAGGTCTCCCTGCGCATCAGGGGAGTGAACTCCAGACCGTTGTCGCGGAAGAGTTTCTTGATGACCGCCTCGTTCGAGCCGGAAAAAGACACGATCCCGACCTCGCTTTTGAGGGTCCCGACGTCGTCGAGCACCTCTTTGGTCTTGGTCTCGTGGATCGAGAAAACGTACTTTTCGGGTTTCAGCCGCTTGATGACGTCGGTGAACGCCCGCATCGCGAAATTGTAATGCTGGGTCGAGACCGAGAAGCGTTCCTTCCCGCTGTCGCGCGAAAGGTACCGATCCTCGACGATCGCGTACTGCCCGACGGCTTTCTTGGCGTAGTCGACGAACTCCCTGCCCTCGTCAGTGAGCGAGATCCCCTTGTTGGTGCGCTCGAAGATCAGGATCCCGAGCTCCTCCTCCAGTTCGCGGATGCTCGCGGAGAGCGCCGGCTGTGAAACGTAGAGCTTGGTCGACGCCTCCCGCATGGAGCACGACCCCGCCACTTCCAGCACGTATTTCAGTTGGTTGATGTTCATAGCGTTGTTCCTCTGATTCTCGTTTTCGCTCTCACTGCTCCACGTTTACCGCTGCCGTCGCAACGGAAACAACCTCGGGGGAAACGTGTAACGCTCGTTCTATTTCTTCTTTACGCAAACCGAATTTCCCGGAGGATTTGATCAACTGTTCAAAAACTTTTGACGTCATATTTTTGTTTCCGATATTCTTGTAAATGACCTCGTCGATCGAATTCTCGGAAAGCAGATGATAATAGAAACAGTTGTTTTTCTGTCCGGCGCGATAGATCCTGTCGTGAGACTGATAATAGTCTTCAAACGAATAGGATAACGAATTGTATACCGCGTAATGACAAGAAGTAAACGTCACGCCGTATTTCAAAGTCTTCGGATGCGCGATCATATACTGAACCTTACCGGATTTGAACAGTCGGATGCTCTCATCAAGCCGTTTGGTTTTGCCGTATCCGGTCACTACCGAAAAACCGCGTTTTTTCAGTTCCTTTTCTATGATCTCGATTTCAAACTGGAAATTGCACCAGATCAGCGCTTGATTATCTCCGATCTCATCCAGAATGAGCATAAGCGCGCTCATTTTCGACGGACTGATATAAAACCGATCCTTCTCATCCAGATAAAATCCACTGGCAATCTCCCGCAGTTTCGTGATCCTTGCCAACCGTCCCATTCTTCCCGTATGGATCGGTTTCCCGTCCATATCGACGATCTCGGTGATGATATTCTGCATGACCTGCGCGTAGAAATTGCAGGAACGTTCATCCATTTCGACCGGGATTCGCACGTCGACCTCATCCGGAAGGTCTAAACACTCTTCTTTTTTGACAAAGATGGACCGCATACCGATCATCTGCGACACTTCACGTTCCGCCTTTCGACTTTTGAACGTCAGCTTTCGGTTCCCCCGCTCCGTAAAATATTGATCCTTGAAACTGTCAAAACTCATCCGGAACAGAACGGGATCCACGATCCGCATCTGCGAAAAGTATTCGAGCGGAGAGTTTGGAGCGGGCTTTCCCGACAGAAGATACACGTACTCCATTTGTTTTGCGATCGTTCGGATGCGCCGCGCCGTCTTCGTCGCATAATTCTTGATGATAGCGCTCTCGTCTACGATCATCCCCCGGACGCCGTACGTCTGCAAAATCTCTTGCGTCCTGTTCACCACAAGGAGTTGCTCGGCGTTGACGATCACGTGATGCGTCATTCTCGCCAGCATCCGGATCAGGGAGTGCTCGTCTATCACATTTGCTCCGCTGCTCGATTCGGGCAAAGGCGGCTCTCCGTCTTCTTTTGCCCATCTGTTATACAGCGCTTTGTATTCCGTAAAGGAGATATTTGCGCTGATCGGCAGAATCCTGACGTGCGGAAAAAACTCTTTGTCGGAAAGCCACGCACTTTTGATCAACGGTTTCGGCGCAACGATCAGGAAGCGCGTACCCGAGAGCCGATACCGCTCCGCAATTATGCTCAACGTCATCATCGTCTTGCCGGTCCCCGTATCGTAAAAAAACGCGAATCGGTCATATTTTTCGGCAAGAGCAACCCCCGCCCTCTGGTGCGCCATCAGTTCGGTCCCTTGAATATCCGGGGAGGAATACTCGCAAAACGAGTCGTTTGTCTGAATTCTTTGCCGTATTTCCTGAACGAAAGACGTTTCGCTTTCCTGCGCGCTTTCCTTTTTGTTTTCGGGCGCCTTTTTGACGGTTGGACGTATGGACCCCTTCGCCACAGAGTAAACGTTACCTCTGCGACCGGTTTTGCTGACGATCAACAGACCTTTTTTGCACAGCTTGTCCAAGCTTTCTTCGACTTTGTGAAACGTGATCCTTCGATTCTGACCGCAGACGTCCGGATGTTTTGAAAAGAATTCATAAAACGCGCTTTCCTTCATACCGACAAGAAAACGCCGAACGATCTGCGCGTATGCGGGCATTTCCGCACGACGTTCCGCTTCTATGTAACCGACCGCAAGATAGACCAACAGATCGTTTCTTGTGAGAGCGTTCTTTGTTTTGGCGTCAGCCGCGCTGATCTTCTTCTCACAGGAAGTGTTCGTTTCATCTTTCAGCATTGCGGCTCTTCCTTTCGTTTTGTTCTTTTTGCTCCACGCTGCGTACGATCTTCGTCCCAAGTCAAATGAAGGCGATGCACGAAACGATCAGCACCGCGAGCGCCACGTACAGATTCCGCAGCCCGACAGCGCACCGAACGTCGTCGACGCCTCCCGCATGGAGCTCGACCCCGCCACTTCCAGCACGTATTTCAGTTGGTTGATGTTCATAGTTTTCCTCTTATAAATCGCCTCGCGGTTCCGTCACCACGGATTCGGCTCGTCGGGACCGAACAGCTTCAGCCGGTTGGATTTGAAATGCAGCCGGCGCATATTTTTCTTGACGATCTGCCGGATCCGCTCGCGGGAGAGCCCGAACCATTCGCCGATCTCCTGCAGCGTCATCCGTTCGCCGTAGCGCATCGTCATGATCTCCCGATTCCGTTCGCCGTATTTCGAGAAGATCGCGTCGACGATCTCAAGCGCGTTTTCGGGATACCGCTCCGGCGGATACCGGTCGCCGAACGCCTCTTTCAAAAGATCGTCCGGATAGCCGGAGCCCTGTACAACGGATTTCTCTTTCGGTTGGCGCGGGGTCCCTCTGACGTACGCGTTCTTCTCGTCCGACCACTCGACCCAGAGCCGGATATGCTCTTTTTCCGAAAGGTCGAATCCGTCGAGGCGCTTGATCCCCGCCAAGGGGCCTTGGGTCACGGAGATCACCCGCTTGCAGTTGCCAAGCATCCACCTCGTCGCCTCCGTCGCGGCGGCGGGATCGTCCTCGGAGAAGACCTTCACCAGGTCCGCTCCGTCGCAGACGGCGTCGAACTTCGGTTTCGCGTTCCAGTTGATCGCCTGATTCCGGTACGGGATCACGACGACCAGCCGGATCTCGGGATCGGTCTTTTTCCGTTCGAGAAGATAGAGTGCGGCTTCCAGCTCGAGTCCGTCTTTCGCGCCGAGCAAAAACGTGCGGTAGCCCTCCTCGATCGAACGGTCGAGCAATTCCTTCAAAAAGTCCAGCCGGGCGAAATATCCCTCGTTAAACGCCCTGGTCGCGAAAACGGCGCAGCGGTGCAGATACAGTTCCGCCTGCCGATCCCGATATTCGGTTGCCGCGTCGGTCACACGCCCCACCGCCCTCCGTTTTGATTTCTGCTTCATTGTAACAAAAAAGGCGAAAGTTGTCAAGCAGATAGAAAAAGACGCCCGCCGAAGCGAGCGTCTTTTCGATGGTTTTTGAACGCGGATTCAGACCGTAACGGTGAGACGGCAACTTTCGCTTTCGGCGCGCACCATTTCCATCCCCGCAAAGTGACGGCGGACGGTCTCTGCCAGTTCTCCGCTCGGGTCGACCAAGGCGTGGAGCGTGATCCCCGCGGGAAGACCGCCCTCTCCGACCGGAACGGCTCTGCATCCGAGCGCCGCTTCGGCTGCCGCCAGCCCCTCGTCGTTCAGGGCGTTGACGGTCGAGCCGCCGGGGAAACTCGCCCGACAGTTCACGAAAAAGGCGTTTGCCGGCAGCGCGATCGTTTCGGACTTCCCGTCAACGAAAAGTTCAACCCTCATAGTCTTCCACCGCGATCACGACCGTCGCGTTCCCCTGCTCGACGTTGACCAGCTCGCCGACCGCCCCCTCGAGGATCATCGGCATCACCTGATCGACCACGTCTCCCTGCTCGCCCAGCAGTTCTTTCAGTTTGCCGTTTTCGGCGGCGCGTTTGAGAAGCAGTACGGGGATCCGGACGCATACCTTCGACGCTTCCCCGCCCTTGACCCGGATGGTCAGCGTTCTTCTGTCGACCTTTTCGGGTTCGGCGCTCTTGACGGTCGGAGCGGCGGGGGCGCCGTTCACCAACTCGTCGATGGTGCACCCGAAGAGAGCCGCCAGCCGTTTCAGCGTGTCGACGTCGGGGGAGGACAGGTCGTTTTCCCATTTCGACACCGCCTGCCCGCTGACGTTCATCTTTTCGGCAAGCTCCTCCTGCGTCAGCCCGATCTGTTTCCGATAGCGCGCGACGTTTTCGCCTAACGTGTTGTTCATTTTTGAAAACTCCTTTCTTTGGTTTCCGCCGTCATTATACCGCAAAAGATCGGTGGAGTGAACCGACCCGCGGTTGAATATCGCCGTTTTTCTCTACTTTTGGTTGGAAAACCGCTTTTTCACAAATAGTGTATCACAGAATCGCGCGTTTTGCAATCGGCGGCAAAGAAAACGCTCCCTGGATTGTCCCGTTGCGCTCTTTTTTTAACCTACGGTTTCGTCCTGGTTTCCAAACGGTCCCTTTACTTCCTCCGGTTTTGTGCTATACTGAAAGTGAAGCAGACGTCGGCTTACACTTTTTTGGGAGGTACCGTTATGGAAATCAATATCGGCACGAACGTCAAACGCTTGCGCACCGAAAAGGGCGTCACGCAGGA
>JAGCYR010000087.1 GCA_017960705.1 Clostridia bacterium
CTACGTCGGACGCGAACCGAAGAACCTCGAGGAACAGGCGCTCGCCCTCGTCGGCGAGGACCTCTACGTCAAACTGGTCACGGGCTACACCGAAAAACAGTGGGGAAGACCCTGCCGCGACCTGCCCGCCTTCATCATCCGGCGGCTCCCGCTCCGCTTCACCTACGACGACAACTACTTCTCCGACCCGCTGCAGGGCATCCCGGAGGAGGGCTATACCGCGATGGTCGAAAGAATGCTCGCGGGCTCGGACGTTCTGCTCTCGACCGACTATTTTTCCGACCGCGCCGAATTCGACTCGATGGCGGACAGGGTCATCTTCACCGGCAGGATCGACGAGTATTACGGCGCCCGCTTCGGGCGGCTTTCCTACCGCAGTCTCCGCTTTGAGACCGAAACGCTCGATATCCCGGACTATCAGGGCAACGCCGTGGTCAACTACACCGCCGCCGACGTGCCGTTCACCCGGATCATCGAGCACAAGCATTTCGTCTTCGGCAAACAGGAGAAGACCGTGATCACCCGCGAATATCCCGCCGCGTGGAAAGAGGGCGACGAACCCTACTCTCCCGTCAACGACGAAACGAACAACGCCCTCTACGCCCGCTACGCCGCCCTTGCCGAAAAAGAGGAGAAGACGGTCTTCGGCGGACGGCTCGGGCTCTACCGCTATCTCGATATGGACAAGGTGGTCGCGGAGGCGCTTGCTCTCTCGCGCCGGCTGCTCGGGGAGGGCGCTTGACCGTGCGCGGCAGAGTGCTGTACGTCGGGCGCGATCCCGACCTGCCCGCGTTCCTTTCGGCGTACGGGACGGGCGGTTTCCGGATCACGGTTCTTACGCCCCAAAAATACCGGGGCGAACGCGCCGATCTTCTGCTCTGGGATCTGGACGCCGCGCCGCTTCCCCCGGAGCTTCCTGACGGCGTTCGCGTCGTGACGGTCGGCTATCGCGGGGACGCGGAGCTTGTCCGTCCGTTCCCGTTCTCGGATTTTGAATCGCTGCTCGGTCCCGATCCCGCGAAGGGGGGCGTCGTGCTTTCCCCGGTCGGGCGCGAGCTGTTTTTCGGGGACTCGTCCGTCCGGCTCTCGCCGCTCGAATACGATCTCTACGCCGAACTCTTTGCCGCCGGGTCAACGGTTCCCGCAGAACGGCTCGCGAAGGTCGGGGGCAGGGATCTTTCGTCCCACGCGCTCGGCGTGGCGGTCTTTTCGTTGCGCAAAAAACTCGAACGTCTCCCCGATCCGCCCCGCGTGCAGGCGGAGAGAGGGAAGGGCTACCGCCTGATCCCGTCGGGCGGAAAGTGACGGGGGCGGTCGAAAAAACCGAAGCCCTGCAAGAAAAAAACGAAGGAGGAAAAACGGATGCTGCATCTGATCCTCGGTGAAGTCGGCTCGGGCAAGACCCGGCTGCTCGACGGGAAGATCGCCGAAGCCGTGCAGAAGAGAGCGAGCCGGCTGGATCGGATCATCGCCGGCGCCGCCGCGAGCGAGCCCCGCGATTTTCTGATCGTCCCCGAGCAGTCCACCGTCACTGCGGAACGCCGGATGGCGGAGTCGGACGCGATGCCCCCGTCCGCGCCCCTCTTCTTCGAGGCGACCAACTTCACCCGGCTCGCCGATACCTTCTTCCGTTCCGAGGGCGGTCTGGCGCTCCGCTACGCCGACCGGACCTCGCGTACCCTCGCCATGTGGCTGGCGCTCCGCAAGCTGACCCCGCCCTCCGGGATGGACGACTCCGGGATGGACGACGAAACCAAGAAACTGTACCTTTCCGAGGTCCCCCAGCTCGATCCCTCGTCGCTCGACCGCTATCTGTCGGTCGTCCGCGAACTGTCGGCGGGCTGCGTCGGCGCAGAGGAACTCGCCGGGGCAGAATCCAAACTTGATTCCGGAAGCACCCCGTCCGACGCGCGGCTCTACAGGCGCGTCCACGACGTTTCGCTGATCTTGTCGAAATTCCGCGAGATCCTTTCGTCCCGCTACGCCGATTCCGAGAACCTGCTCGGAACGCTGGCGGACGGGATGAAGCGGTCGTCGTTCTTTCTCGGCTCAAAGTTCTTTTTCGACAGCTTCACCGGATTCACCGAACAGCAGTACGCCGTGATCGAGGCGCTGCTTAAAACTTCGGAGATCACGGTCACGCTGCCGCTTCCCGCCAAGCCCGACGCGGCGCTCTGCTACAGAGAGCCGATCGCGACCCGCGAACGTCTGATCCGTATGGCGAAGGACGCCGGGGTCGGGTACGACGAAACGCAGCTCGGCGGCAACCGGCGAGCCGGATCGAAGGCGATCAAACTCCTGACCGCTCATCTGTTCGACGTCGATTACGAGCCGCACGCCGACAAAGAGATCACAGACGACGGCTCGGTGCGGATCGTCGCGGCGGACGACCCCTACGCCGCCTCGCGCTACGTCGCGGCGGATATCCTGCAAAAGACCCGGGACGAAAACGATCCCGCGCACTACCGCGATTTCGCGATCCTGTCGGGGGACCCGGAACTCTACCGCGGCATCCTCGACGTCGATCTCGACCGCAACGGCGTCCCCTTTTTCTTCTCGCGGCGCGTCGATCTTTCGGTCCTCGAGCCCTTGAAGCTCGTCACCTCCGCCTACCGCGTCGTGACCGGGAACTATCGCCGGAACGACGTGATCTCGGTCGTCAAGTGCGGCTTTTCCGGGCTTACCGACAGCGAGGCGGACGAACTCGATCTGTATTCCGAGATCTGGGCGCTTTCGGGCGACGATTTCCGCAAGTCCGATCCCTGGACCAAGAACCCCGACGGATTCGAGGCGAAGGATCGGAGGACCCCGGCGGACGGCGCCAAACAGTACTCCGTCGCGTGGCTCGACGACGTCAACCGGGCGAAAGAAAAGGTGCTGATCCCGCTCCGCAAACTCGAAGCCGCCTCGAAAAACCAACCGGTATCGAAACACCGCGAGGCGATCTGCGCGTTCCTTTCCGAGTTGAACGTCCCCGCGCAACTGATCACACGCGCGGAACTTGCGAGAAAAGACGGCGACGCGGAACGCGCCGACCTTTACGAACGCTTCTGGGAGGTGGCGACCGACGCCCTCGACACCCTTGATACGATGCTCGGCGACGAGACCGTGACGGCGGAGGAGTTCTCGACGCTCTTCGACCTCGTCTGCCGCACCTCCGACGTCGGGCGCATCCCGTCCTCCTCCGACGAGGTTTTGATCGGCTCGGCGGATCTGCTCCGCGCGGGCGGGGTCAAACACGTCTATCTCTTCGGCGCGAACGAGGGAGAATTCCCGGGCGTCGTCCGGGGAAGCGGCTATTTCTCGGAGACCGATATCGATCGGCTCTCCGCGATCGGGGTGAAGATCGGTTCGTCCCGCGAGATCCGCGCCTCCCGCGAGCTCTTCGGCTTTCTGCGCGCCTTATCGGCTCCTACCGCGTCGGTCACGATCGTCACGAACGGTCTCGGCGTCGACCTCACCACGCAGCGCACCCCGTCGACCGTCCTCGGACGGATCGGGGTCCTGCTCCCGAACGGGGTCAAAAAGATCAGAACGTCGGACCTCCCGCCCCTCTTTTTCCTCCGCACGAAGGAAGAGGCGCTCTTCTCGATCGGACGGCTCTCGGGCGATCCGCTCTATCCGCCGCTTTCCCGCGTGCTTTCGGGCGACGAAACGGGACGGAAACTGATCGACGCCGCCGAGCGCCCGATCCCCAATTCCGATCTGTCGATCCCGAGGTCGGTCGCCGGCGAGCTGTTCCCGAACGGGATGACCCTCTCGCACAGCCGGCTCGAAAAGATCCGCAAATGTCCTCTTTCCGACTTTTGCAGCAGCGTTCTGAAACTCAACGAGAACGAGCGGGCGGAATTCGGGGCGAACGACGTCGGGAGCTATATTCACGCCGTCCTCGAGGAATTCTTCCGCGAAAACGCCGATTCCCCGAACGCTCCGGGACCCAAAGAGATCGAACGGTTCGTCGGGGAGTTTTCGGAGAAGTATCTCAACGAAGTGGGGCAGGGCGTCGAAAAAACGGCGCGGATGGAGCACCTCTTCGGCAAACTCAAAAAATCCAGCGAGATCCTGATCCAGCATCTGCAGGACGAGATCGAGGAGGGCAAGTTCGTCCCTCGTTTCTTCGAGCTCGACCTCAAAGCGGGGAAGGATATCGGCGACTCTCCCAGCGCGCTCCGCGTCAAAACCGACGACGGCGGCGAGATCTTCATCAACGGAAAGATCGACCGGGTCGACACGGCGAAGATTGAGGACGGTCTCTATCTCCGCGTCGTCGACTACAAGACCGGCAGCGACACAAGCGAC
>JAGCYR010000088.1 GCA_017960705.1 Clostridia bacterium
GGGAGTTTTTTTGAAAAAAGCAACAAGGGGTTGCTTGCTTTAACTCGGGCGGCGTGTTATGATAGAGAGCGGAGGTGATCGAAATGGAAACCAAAGACGTGCTTTACGAGTTGAGAACCAAAAAGGGGCTTTCGCAGGAGGAACTCGCGGAAAAACTGTTCGTGACGCGGCAAGCCGTTTCGCGCTGGGAAACCGGGGAAACGGTACCGAATACCGAAACGCTGAAGCTGCTCTCGAACTATTACGGCGTGACCATCAATACGCTGCTCGGTTCGCCCCGGAAACTGATCTGCCAATGTTGCGGGATGCCGCTGGAGGACGCGATCGTCAGTCACGAGAAGGACGGCTCCCTGAACGAAGACTACTGCCAATGGTGCTACGCGCAGGGCGAATTTACCTACGGGAACATGGACGACCTGATCGAAGTGTGCGTCAAGCATATGGCGAGCGAACAGTTCACGGAAGAGCAGGTCCGGGCGTATATGAAGGGGTTGCTCCCGACGCTGATCTATTGGAAGGACCGTCAAGAGAAAGCCGGGGGCAAAAACGCGGAGGAGCTGAAAAGGCAGCTGACCGACGAGTTCAACGCACTCGGGATCGAGGGGATGCCGAAGGTCGAAAAACTGTACGCCCTGGTCGGCAGTTACGTCAATCTGGCGTACCCGCTCCCGAGCGGACACGCCGTTCCCTTTCTGGACGACAGGACGACCTATTTCGGTTGCCAGCTGGAGGGGGAAAACAAGCGGTGCTTCGGGCTTCTCGGGAACGAGAGTTTCCTTCTCGTCTCGACCTACGGTGAAAACGGAGGCGACCCCGAACTGATCCTTTATAAAAAGAGATAATGCAACAAGAAAAGACGCAGGCGTTCGCCTGCGTCTTTTGTTAGTTTGTGCGATCAGTCCTTCTTATAACCGATGTTGTTGGGCTTATTGGGATCGAAGATCAGGTTGCAGATGGAAGCGACCAGACCGTAGATGCCGAAAGTGATAATGGTAAGGAAGAAATACGCAAACGTTCTCGAAGTGAAGCCCTCCGGTTTCAGGGAGGTGTGGTTGATGATCAGACTACCGATCCAGCCGAGGAAAAAGGTCAGAAGGAAGCGAACGAGGTTGTTGTTGTCCATTTCTTTACTCCTTTTGGTTATTTCCTGTCTCCAGGATGGAATCATTATAACATAGTCTCCCGATAAATGTCAATAAAAGTTGTAAAAAGCGAAAAATAAATGAAAACTCAGTCGATTTTCCCGGTCTCGAAATAGGCGACGGCGCGGAGTCGGATCTTTTCAAGCAGGGCGGTGATCTGCTCCATTTCCTCGGGGGTCATCTCCGCCGTGAGATAGGCGCTCCAGCTGCGGAGCGCGTCGAGGATCTCGGGCACGACCGCTTTGGCGGCGTCGGTCGGATAGAGCCGGGACAGGCGGCGGTCTTCGTCGTCGGATTGGCGCGAGAGGAACCCCGCCGTCTCGAGTTTCTCGACCTGGCGGGCGATATTGCTCTTGTGGATGCAGAGCGCCCGCGAGAGCGCCTCCTGCGTGATGCCGGGTTCCCTTGCGATCCGAAGGATCATCGCGTACTGCGGTCCCCGGATGCCGAGAGGTTCGAGCCGCTCGCAGCGGAACGCCGCGGCGCAGCGCGCCGTGACCGATACCTGCCGCATCATATCGCTGTTCATAGTCGCTCCTTTCGGGGTGAAGATTCTTTCCTTCCTTATTGTATCACAAAACGCCGCCGAACGCAAGAGACGGGGGATAATCGATGTGCCCGATACATAGAATGCAGAGGAAGGGAGATAGATATGAACGGACTCTTCTCGGTACTATTCAATCTGATCTCGGTCGTGCTCGGGATCTCGACGGGACAGAACTTTCCTCCCCCGCTGCCCGCCAAAGAGGAGCGCGAACTGTTTTTGAAGATGAAGGAGGGCGACCGGTCGGCGCGGGGGAAGCTGATCGAACACAACCTGCGGCTGGTCTCCCATATCGTGCGGAAATACTACGCCTCGTCGACCTGCCCCGACGAGCTGATCTCGGTGGGGTCGCTCGGGCTGATCAAGGCGGTCGACAGTTTCCATCCCGAAAACGGCGCGCGGTTCGCGACCTACGCGGCGAAATGCGTGCAGAACGAGATCCTGATGTATTTCCGTTCGCGCAAGAAGCTCCAGAACGAGGTCTCGATCAACGATACGATCGAGGTCGACCGCGACGGCAATCCGCTGACCTATCTCGACGTGATCCACACCGACGACACCATCGCGGAGGATCTCGATCTGAAGATCCACTCCGAGCGGGCGAAGGACTACATCCTGAACCGGCTGGACAAACGGGAACGCACCATCCTGATCCTGCGCTACGGGCTCTCGGGAAAGCCGCCGCTGACCCAAAAGGAAACGGCGAAGCTGCTGTCGATCTCGCGCTCGTACGTCAGCCGGATCGAAAAGAAGGCGCTTGAAACGCTGCGCGAATCGTTCGGGGACGACGTTCATTCGTTTTCGGATACATAATCCGGGGTCTTTCGGGAAAAATGAAGGATGGAAGTTCACTTCCGAAGAAAAATGAAAGGATCAACGATTCATGATGAATGTGATCGACCGGATCGCGCTTGTTCTCGCCGTGATCGGCGCCCTGAACTGGGGAAGCGTCGGGCTTTTCGCCTTCGATTTCGTTTCCTGGCTCTCGGGCGGCGTCGGCACGCCGCTCGCGCGGATCATTTTTACGCTGGTCGGGATCGCGGGGCTGTGGTGCATCTCGCTGATCTTCCGCCCGGAACACAAGTTCGAGAGACAGCGCCAGCACTGAAAGAGCGGCTCCGAGCGATCGGAGCCGTTTTTCGTTTTTCTGCATATCCTGTTACCGGGGAGATTTCTATTCTTTTCCTGTTTAAAACGGGAGGACGGAGACAACAATAGGAAATGCCGGGGGACGAAGGACGAATTGCCGGCGAAAAGGAGATCAGGAAATGGTAAACATAAAAAGAGGAGACATCTACTACGCCGATCTGAGTCCCGTCGTCGGGAGCGAACAGGGCGGACTGCGCCCGGTCCTGATCGTGCAGAACGATATCGGAAACCGCTACAGCCCGACGGTGATCGCCGCCGCCATCACGAGCAAGCTCGGGAAGAACAAGCTCCCGACCCATATCGATATCTACGCCTCCGAGGTGGGGCTGGCGAAGGATTCGGTGATCCTGCTCGAGCAGATCCGCACGCTCGATAAACGGAGGCTGCGCGAAAAGATGGGACACCTGAACGAGAGCGTGATGGCGCGGGTCAACGACGCGATCTCGGTCAGTTTCGGTCTTGTGGAGCAGCCCGCGCCGCTGCGCGAACGGTCGAGCGCCAGGGTGTACACCGGGAAAGAGTCGCCCAAGCCCTCGTTCGGATGACTCTTCTTTTATAATACGGTGGTTTTTGCAACCGCCCCCTTCCCTTTCGCCGCGTACGAAAAAGGGAAAGGGGCGGCGACTTTTTTCGTCTCGGGTATTGCATTTTTCTCTTTTGTATGCTATAATTCCCGTACAACCAAATAGCGCAGAGCGGTTCCGGCGGCAGCCGGATCAGAGGGAAGTTCGGTGCAAATCCGTCGCAACAGTCATTACCGTAATTGAGAGATCATAAGTCGGAATACTCACCGCCCGACGCGCATCCGGTCGGCGAATCTTCGCCGCAGCATTTTTGGACATGAAGAATGCGACCTTCTCCGCGGCAGGGGGGAGTCTGCCTTCTTTTGTCGCGGCGATCGTTCTGTCGCATTCGGAGAGATCCGAATGAGGCAGTATTTTTTATTTAAGGAGGCGTTATGGCAGACGAAAAACTGACGCGCGAAGACTGTCTCGCCCTGCTCCGGGAGACGCGGGACAAGCTTTTGCGCGAAGGGATCGACCGCTACCCGAAACGCGCCGATTTTTCGGACGCGGAGGTCATGTCGATCAAGGCGTTTCTCGGTCCGTGGCCGCGTGCGCTCGAAACCGCCGGGATCAAACCGCCGCGCGACGGCGACCGGCTCGAGAAAAATCGGCAGAAACGGATCGCCGCCAAACGGAGACGGAACGCCGCACGAAAAGGAAAAACCGTCCCGGAAACCAACGAAGAATAATCAAAAAAAGAAAGAGGTACCCGAAATGAAAAGAATCCTGTCCCTGCTCCTTGTGCTCGTCTGCTTCACCGCGCTGCTTGTCGGCTGCGGCGTGACCAAGACCGACGCCACCACCGCTGCCGACACCACCGCCGCGGAAACGACCGTTGTCGCGACCACCGTGGCCGCCGCAGACCCCGCCGCCGTGTACGTTACGATCGCGGACAAGAGCGGCTCCGCCGTTCTGAAGTACGCCGAGATCACGGTGACCGACCTCGACGCCGACGGCAAACTCACTATCTTCGAGGCGCTGAAAGCCGCGCACGCGACCTGCCCGAACGGCGGCGCCGACGGCTTCGTCGCCGAGGACGGTCAGTGGGGTCTCTCGATGGTCAAACTCTGGGGTGAAGAGAACGGCGGCTCCTTCGGCTACTACGTCAACGAGGCGTCCGCGTGGTCGCTCTCCGATGAAGTACACGCCGGCGATCGGTTGGTCGCGTTCTCCTACACCGACCTCGCGACGTACGGCGACCGACTCGCCTACTTTACTCCGATCACCGCGACCAAGGCGGCGAACGAGAACGTGACCCTGACCCTGACCGCCCTGATCCCCGACGAAAGCTACAATTACATCCCGACCCCGGTCGCAGGCGCGAAGATCTTCGTCAACGGCGCGGATCAGGGTCTTGTGACCGACGCCGAGGGCAAAGTCACGCTGACGCTCACGGCGGGCGTGAACGAGATCACCGCGACGAGCGAGACGATCATCCTTGTCCCGCCGTTCGCGTTCGTCACCGTCGAATAAGGAATGATCAAGCGGTTTATCGCCCCCCTGCTGGCGCTCGTTCTGCTCCTGTTCTCTCTTCCGGTCTTGGCAAAAGACGTAGAACCGACGACGCTTTACGTCGAAGGGGTCGAACGCTGCAAGGGGGCGGAAACGCTCCAAGCGTGGCTCGACGGCGAGCTGACCGACAACGCCGCCAGCCCTACCGGGGGTCCCGTGGAATGGTACGTGCTGGCTCTGATCAAACGTTACCCTACGCTCGATTACACCCGCTACGAACGAGCACTGCGGGAAAGACTTCCGTCAGGCAAGATCACCGCGCCGTCGACCAAGCTGAAATACGCTTTGGTGCTCGCCTGTCTCGGGAGTTCGCCCGACCTCGTCCAAGCGACGCTCGACGAAGCGATCGGACAGTACGACCAGTTGATGACGTGGGTCTTCGGTCTGCACGTCCTGAACGCCGGATATACCGCAAGCGAACGTACGCGGGAGGACGTGGTCGAAACCATCCTTTCGAAAAAGAACGCGGACGGCGGTTGGTCGATCATGGGAACCAACTCCGACGTGGACGTGACCGCGATGACTTTGCAAGCGCTCGCGCCGAACCGGGATCTGCCAGGCGTCTCCGACGCGGTCGACGGGGCGCTCACGCTGCTTTCGTCGCGGCAGCTCGAGAGCGGCGGCTTCAAAAGCAACGGCGACGAGAACGCGGAAAGCTCTGCGCAGGTTCTGCTCGCGCTCTCGTGTCTCGGTATGGACGCACGAGACGCCGGATTCGACGGAGGGTACGAGCGAATCCTATCGGGGCTCTCGCAATTTGCGGCGGAATCCGGGGGGTTTTCGCACGAGATCGGCGGAGACGTCAACGAACTCGCCACCTCGCAGGTATATCTCGCCCTCTCGTCGGTCTTAGCAGTACGGGGCGGCAAATCGTCGGTCTATCTCCCCGACGTCGCGCCCGGCTCGTTCAAAGCGACCGCGTCCGAGAGCCGTTTTCCCTTCGCCGTCCTCTATATCGCGGTCCCGGTTTTGTCGGCTTCGATCACGCTCCTGTTCGTTCTCCGCAGAAAAAGAGAACGCGCTGCGAGGGAGCCGAAATAATCGCTTCAGACTTCCCTTTTTTCGCAAAATGCTCTTGACAAAGTCCCCGCCCTATGCTATAATAGCGGGTGCTTGAAAGAGAGCATATCTGGGTGTGGCGCAGTTGGTAGCGCGCTACCTTGGGGTGGTAGAGGCCGCACGTTCAAGTCGTGTCACTCAGACCAGAAGAGGCAGGATGAACCTTGTGTACATCCGGCCTCTTCTCGTTTCCATGCTGCGTCTTGAACGTGCGTCCGACTACC
>JAGCYR010000089.1 GCA_017960705.1 Clostridia bacterium
GTAAAGTCGGTCGCGCCGGGCAGCGCCTCGCTGCGCGCCTTGCGCTCGGCTTCCTCCGTCGCCTCCGCGATGACCGGGGACGCGACGTAGTTGACCACGGCGAGGAGCAGTGCCACCGCCAGGCAGATCAGGGTCAGGACGAGGATGGGTTTAACGGTATTCTTGAAACTCATTTCGCCGTCTCCTCCTTCCCTTTCTTTTCGGGTTTCGGGGGTTTCGGCGCGCCGATCGGACGGCGGATGGTCAGTTTGTCTATGTAGGGACAGAGCAGATTCATCATCAGGATCGCGTACGAAACGCCCTCCGTGTGACCCGCGAGCCGGATCAGCACCGTGATCGCGCCGCACCCGACGCCGAAGATCAGTTTGCCGAGCGGGGAGGCGGGGGAGGTCACGTAGTCGGTCGCCATAAAGATCGCGCCGATGAGAAGCCCGCCCGAGAGCACCTGTTCCAGCGGATCCGCGCCGCAGACGAGGGAGAGCAGCGCGACGGTGCCGACGAAGGAGACCGGGATGTGCCAGCTGATCACGCGGCGGACGAGCAGGTAGACCAGCCCGATCAAGAGTGCCAGCGAACAGGTCTCGCCGATCGCGCCGGCGTGGAAGCCGAGGAACATCTCGCGGTAGGTGAGCGGCTCCGCTCCTGTGAGCGAGAGCGTGAAGGGGGTCGCCTCCGAGACCAGTTTTCCGTCTTTCAAGACGGCGAAGCTGTTCATTTCGGTCGCGAAGCAGAGGAAGAGCATGATCCGCGCGGCGATCGCGGGGTTGGCGAAGTTCTTGCCGATCCCGCCGAAGAGCTGCTTGACGATCACGATCGCGAAGAAGCAGCCGACGACCGCCATCCAGATCGGGAAGGTCGCGGACAGGTTCTGCGAGAGCAGAACGCCGGTGACCGACGCCGAAAGGTCGAAGATCGAGGTGGGACGGCGCGTAAGCTTCGTAAATCCGAGTTCGAAGAGGTTGCACCCGAGAACGCACACGACGGTCAGGACCAGCGCGCGCCAGCCGTAGAAGATCACCGAGGCGATCACGGCGGGCAGAAGCGCGATCAGAACGTCGAGCATCACCCGGCGGGTGTTGTTTTGGGTCAGGATATGGGGCGAGGAGGAAACCGAAAGCTGTTCGTTCACGGTCATTTTCCTCCTTTCGGGGGAGTCGCGGCTTTCAGGATCGCCTTCCCCAGTTTATTCTGCTGGACCAGCGGACGGTGCGCGGGACAGATGAACGAGCAGCACCCGCACTCCATACAGAGCGTAACGTGCAGTTTGGCGAGCTGATCCGCGTCCTTCTTCTGTACCGCGTCGCCGATGGCGAAGGGGGTCAAGTGAAGCGGACAGGTGTTCGCGCACTTGCCGCAGCGGATGCAGGGGGTGGGATCGGGGAGGATCGCGTCGCGTAGATTCAGAGCGACGATGGCGTTGGTGGTCTTCATCACCGGGAAGCCGGCGTCGGGGACCGCGATACCCATCATGGGTCCTCCGTAGAGGATCTTGCCGGGTTCCGACTGAAAACCCCCGCAAAAATCGAAGACGTCCTGCATCCTCGTGCCGATCGGGACGATCACGTTCTTCGGTTCCTTCACCGCCGAACCGTCGACCGTCAGGCACCGTTCGACGAGCGGCATACCGGTTTTCAGGTACTTCATCAGCTCGACCGTGGTGGTGACGTTCAGAACCACGCACCCGACGTCGAGCGGGAGTTTGCCCTCTCCGACGATACGGCCGGTACAGTTGAAGATCAGCACCTTTTCGCCGCCCTGCGGGTAGCTGCCGGGCAATACTTTCACCGAGAGCCCCGCTTCGCCCGCGATCGCTTCTTTGATCTTCTTGATCGCCTCGGGTTTGTTGCGCTCGATCCCGACGACGACGGCGGCGGAATAGAGGTCGCGCAGCAGTTTCATCCCGGCGACGAGTTCCTCCGTGCGGTCGATCATGGTCCGCGTGTCGGAGGTGATGTAGGGTTCGCACTCCGCGCCGTTCAGCAGGATATATTCGACCTTCGCGGGGTCGGCGGCGAGCTTGACCGAGGTCGGGAATCCCGCCCCGCCGAGCCCCACCAGCCCGCAAGCTCTTGCGGCGTCGGCAAGCTCCTTCGCAGTCGTGACCGAAACGGGAGCGAGCGCGGGGTCGGGGGTCATCTCCCCGTCGGATTCGATCAGGAGCGCCGTGACGGTCCTGCCGAACACGTCGCGGTAGGATTCGGTCTTCTTGAACGTGCCGGACACCGACGAAAAGATCGGCGCGCCGACGAATCCCCCCGCCTCCGCGATCTTCTGACCGACCAGCACCTTCTCGCCCGGCTGTACGGTCGGGGTCGAGGGGGCGCCGATCCCCATGGAAAGCGGGATCAGGACCGTCGCGGGGGGCGGCATCCGGACCGGTGCGCTGCCCGCCGTGTTCTTCCGATGAGGGACGTGCACGCCGCTCATCCCAAATAATCTCACGATACGTCCTCCTTGCAGTTTATTCGGACAGTAAAGACGACCCGTTGTTGAACAGGTCGCATTTTCTTCACAAGAATTATAACATTCGGCGCCCGATTTGTCAACGGCAAAAAGTATATATTTTTCTCTTTTACGCGCGTATACGAAAACACCCCCGAAGAAGATCGGGGGTGTTTTGCGGGGGATCAGCGGAAGAGACGGAGGCGCAGGGCGTTGGTCACGACGAACACCGAGGAGAACGACATCGCGAGCGCCGCCATCCACGGGGCGAGGGTCACGCCGAGCGGCGAGAAAACGCCCGCAGCCACGGGAATACAGATCGCGTTGTAGAAGAGCGCCCAGAACAGGTTCTCCTTCATATTGCGGAGGGTGGCGCGACCCAGCCGCAGGGCGGTCACGGCGTCGGAGGGAGAACTCGAACGCAGAACCACGTCCGCAGAGACCACGGCGACGTCGGTCCCCGCCCCGATCGCGGCGCCCACGTCCGCGGCGGTGAGCGCGGGGGCGTCGTTGATCCCGTCGCCCACCATCAGGAGCGGACCGTTTTCGTCCGAGAGCCGCTTGACCGCGTCGGCTTTCCCGTCGGGAAGAAGCCCGGCTTCGTAGCGGTCGATCCCGAGTTTCGCTGCGATCCCGGCGGCGGCGCGGGGATGGTCTCCGGTCAGCATCACGGGAGTGATCCCCATTTCTTTCATTTTAGCGACGGCGTCGGCGGATTCCTCGCGCAGGGCGTCCCCGACCCCGATCACGCCGAGCAGGGTCTCGCCCTCCGAGAAGTAGACCGGGGTGCCCCCGATATCGAGGATCGCGTCGGTCTCGTCCCGAAGCGGGGAGAGATCGAGTTCAAGGTCGCCTTCGAGCAGAGCGGCGTTCCCGCCGAAGAGATGCGTACCGTTTGTCTTGCCGTACACGCCTTTTCCCGGCAAAACCGAGTAGGCGGAGAGTTCGAGGTCGGTCTCCCCCGCAAGCGAGACGGCGACGGCGCGGGCGATCGGGTGGGTCGAGCGCGATTCGAGAGCGTAGGCGACCGCGGATAGCCGTTCGGGTTCGATCCCCGGGGCGGGTGAGACGCGGATCACCTTCATCTCCCCGCGGGTGAGCGTCCCGGTCTTATCGAGCGCGACGGTGCGGATCCTGCCCAGCGTTTCGAGCGCCTCGGCGCTTTTCACCAGCACCCCGCGTTCTGCGCCCCGCCCGGTGGCGGTCATAATGGCGGTCGGGGTCGCCAGCCCGAGCGCGCAGGGACAGGAGACGACCAGTACGCTGACCCCGTGGAGGAACGCGTCGGCGGGTCCCGAAACGAAGAGCCAGACAAGAGCGGAGATCAGCGCGATCCCGAGCACCGCCGGGACGAAGATCCCGCTGACTTTATCGGCGAGCCGCGCGATCGGGGCGCGGGACGCCGCCGCCTCGCGGATCATTCTGACCGTGGCGGCAAGCGAGGTGTCGAGCCCGACCTTTTCGGCGCGCATTTCGAGATACCCGTCCGAGACGAGGCAGCCGGTCGCGAGCTTGTCGCCCGGGGCTTTGTCGATCGGGCGGCTCTCGCCGGTGAGCGAGGATTCGTCGCAGCAGCCGTTGCCCGAGACCACCTCGCCGTCGGCGGGAACGCGGTCGCCGGTGCGCAGGATCACGACGTCCCCTGCAGCCAGCTCCTCCGTCGGGATCACGGTCGGTTGCCCGTCGCGGAGCACCGTCGCGGTATCGGGGGAGAGCGCGGTCAGGGCGCGGATGGCGGCGGTGGTCTTGCGTTTCGCCCGTCCCTCGAGCAGCTTGCCGAGCGAGACCAGCGTGAGGATCATCGCCGCCGCGTCGAAGTAGAGCGCCATCGAGTATCCGACCGCCCGTTCGCCCCCGCCGACGAGGGCGAGGATGAAGGTGACCGTTCCGTGCAGAAGCGAGGCGCCCGACCCGAGCATCACGAGCGAATCCATATTCGGGGCGCGGCGGATCAGAGCGAGGAAGCCGCCGGTAAAGAAGCGGGAATTGATCACGGCGACGGCGTAGGCGAGCACCATCTGCACCGTCATAAACGCGAAGGGATGGTCGTGGGGCGAGAGGAACGGCGGGATCGGGAGCCCGATCATGTGCCCCATCGCGAGCCAGAAGAGCGGGAGGGTGAGCAGCGCCGAAACAAGCAGCCGGATCCCCCCGGAGGAGCGCGGCGCGTCGTCGAAGATCGGTTCTTTGCCCGGCTCGACGGGGCTTGCGCCGTAGCCCGCGCGGGTGACGGCGGCAACGATCCTGTCTTCGGTCGCGGGGGACTCGAACTCGACCGTCATCCCGTCGGTGAGCAGCGAGACCACGACCGATAAGACCCCCTCGACCCCCCGCACGGCGTTCTCGACGTGCAGGGCGCAGGAGGCGCAGGACATACCCGTGACCCGGAATTCGCGTTTCATCGGCGAAGTCTCCCATCGTTCGTTTTTCTATATTGTATCATTCCCCGCGGGAAATTGCAAGACGAAGAGGCAAAAGAAAAGGGCGCCCGCCCTTGCTTTTTTCGAGCCGAACTGCTATACTGAAAGAAAAAGGGGGTGGCGCGTGTGAAAGTATATCTCGCGGACGCGGCGAAACTGACAGAACTTGATCTGCAGCGGTTATTCGACGCGCTTCCTCCGGGGAGACGCGCGTACGCCGAACGGTTCAAGCAACCGACCGACCGGGCGGCGGCGGCGGTCGGATTCCTTCTGGTCGCGAAGGCGCTCCGGGACGCCGATCCCGCTTATCTCCCGTCGGATTGGGCGATCGGGGAGCACGGAAAACCGTACCTTCCGGGGTCGGACCTCCGCTTCTCGCTCTCGCACGCAGACGGGCTCTGCGCCGCGGTGCTGTCGAAGGGTCCCATCGGGCTGGACGTCGAGCGGATCCGCCCTCTCCGGCGGGCGCTGCTCCCGCGCTTCTGTACCCCCGACGAGATCGCGCTCTGTGAAAAGGATCCCGACCTTGCCGTGAAGATCTGGACGCGGCGCGAGGCGAGGGCGAAGGAGAACGGGCGCGGGATCGGGCAGAAGCTCACGGAACTGTCGGAGGGCGGCGTGACCTCGCTTCGCGTCACGCGGGGAGAACGGGCGTTCTGGCTCTCCTATACCGCAGACGAACCCGCCGAGATCCTGTGGATTCAGCCCGAAGAATTAGTCTGAAAAACGAAACGGCGCTCTGTTAAAGCAGAGCGCCGTTTGATCATTCCGCCGCGGCGGGAACGGGGACCGGGAGCGCGTCGAGGTACGCCGAAGCTTCCTCCCGCGACCAACCGAGCACGAGCGAGATCTCGTCGAAGAAGATGCGTTCGGTCTCGCGGTACGCCCGTTCGTCCGAGACGCGGAGATGCTTGCCCTTCTTCTCCCTCTCCTCGCGGAGACGGCGGAGGGTCAGATAGACGCGGAAGATGGCGAGACGGTCGCCGCCGTTCATGATCTCGCGGAACAGGGTCTTTCTCTGGTTCTCGTTCTCGATCCAGATCGGGGCGGCGTCGCCCAGCGCGTCGAGCTGTTCCTTCATCTTATCGGTCGAGAGGAGCGGGTGCATCCGGGAAAGCAGGACCTCGCTCCCGAGCGGGACGAAGACCGTCGTCGCCTCGCTGGACACGGGTTTCAGGACGTAGAAATCGTCCGTCATTCCGCAGGATTCCATACGCGTGATCTCACGGATCCGGCAGATGCCGTTGTTCCCGTAGAGCACCGCGTCGCCGACTTGGTACACCGGATATCCCCTCCTTTCCCCTCATTATATACCAATTATATCATATTATGAAGAAAAATGCACGGGGTTCTCTGTAAAAAAATCATTTTTCGTTACTTTTTGCTAATTTTCCCGCCGTTATTTTGTGAAAAAGTTCTATCTCCCCGATGAAAAACGGGGTGATCGATCCATTCGAGCGACGGATACGCCCTCCGGATCGAGTCGGGGACAGGCTGATCGCAGACCACGGCGTCGACTTCGTCCAGTCCGAAGAGGGTGAACGGAGAGGTTTTTCCGAGTTTGCTCCCGTCGCAGAGAAATACCCTCCGCGCAGCGCGGCGGCACATCAGGCGGCGGAGCGCGACCTCCTCTTCGAAGCAGTCGGTGATCTCGCCGTCATGGGAGAGCGACTGCGCCGAAAA
>JAGCYR010000090.1 GCA_017960705.1 Clostridia bacterium
ATCTCGACCTGCTCCCGCGTTCCTGTTTCACCCTGACGGTCGAGTCCGACGGGAAAACGCCGTCCCGATCCTTCCGCGTCGACGCGGAAGGGATCGATCTTTCCGACGTTGATTTCTCGGCGTTCTCGTTCTCCTCTCCCGGGGCGGGGACGGCGGTATTCCGGGAAAAATGCCGGCTCTGGCACAGAAAGCGGTATCGGATCAAAAGCGAGGCGTTCGATCGTCCCGTCGCGGTCCGCGCGATCCTCTACCGGGCGGAGGACGCCGGCAAGGTCAAGTGAACCTCCGCCAAAAGAAAGAAAGGAGTTCTCCCCGCCGGGGAGGATTAAACAATGTCGATTGAAAAACTGACCGAAAGTGAAATGAACGAACAGGGCGTGGTCTCTCTCCCCACCCGCCCGAACGGCGACTACGCGTCGGGGGGCGAGGCGCTCTCGGCGTCGGAACTGAAGGAACGCTTCGACCGTCTCCCGCGCTATATCGCAGAGCGGCTGAACCGACTGATCGAGGCGCTGAACGCGAGTCCCGCCGGACGGGAGGAGGCGATTGCGGAGCTGATCCTGACCGGGATGTTCCCCTCGACCGACGCGGGGCATACCCTTGCCGACCTGTTCCGGGAGATCCTGAACGGAGATTTCGCGGGGTATCTCACGGTCGGGACGGAGACGCTCTCCGAATGCCTTGCGCGCAAGACGGACGCCGTTACGGTCGTGAACTTCTCGGACGAGGAGCTGACGCCCGAAGACGGGATCGAATACCGGTGCGGGACGGTCACGGAACTGGAACTGTCGCTGCCCGACTCCCCGCCGCCCACCTTCCGCTGCACGCTGGTTTTCGACACGCCGACGGGGAGCGGGACAGTCTCGGTCGATTATCCCGAGGGGATCCGGTGGTCGGGCGACGACGTCGGGTACGGGGCGTTCCTGGCAGCGAAAGGACGGCACTACACCGTTACGATCTGGTACGACGGCGCGTGGGAGGCGGCGGTAAGGGGGGCGGATCTGTGATCAGCGAACTCCGAAACGCCTCCGTACCCGTCCGGCTCCGACCGTATCAAAAGAAAGGGGGAAACCCGAAATGCTGAAAATCAAACTCGTCGGCGACAGCTACGCTCTGCTCACGGGGGGCGCCGATACCGGGGAGAACGGGACGGTCGAACTCTCGCTCCCCTCGGGGATCACTGCGGTCGCGGTCAACGGACGCGCCTTCCCCGCGGCGGGGTCCGTCTGCCGTATGCCGGTCACGGCGTTCAAAACCGGAGTCAACCGCCTGACCCTGCGGCGAACCGACGGAAAACCGATCCCCTCCGAGGGGATCCGGCTGACCGGGGGACTGTTCTCCCCGGCGGGGGCGGATCTGCCCGACCTGATCGCCGCGTTCGACGCGCGCTTTGCCGAACTGGCGGGCGTGATCGCGTCTCTTTCCGCCCGCGTCAAGAATCTGGAAGACGATACCGGGATCCTCCCGTAAAAAAGAAAGGAATCAAAATGAAAACCGAAAAAACCGCATTTTCCGCCGCCCGCGTCGCGGCTGTTCTCCTCGTTTGTCTGCTCCTTCTCGTCTGCCCCCTGACCGCCCTCTGCGCGGAGGGGGAAGAGATTGCCGAAACCGACGCTGAGTCGACGTCCTCCGACAGGGGGGCGGGTGCTGATTTCGCCGTGATCGTCGGGAATTTCTTTGACGAACATTCGGGCGAGATCTTCTCGGCGCTCTCGCTTGTCGGGACGGTCCTGCTCGCATGGATCGCCCGCAGCGGTCTGCTCCCCGCGATGAAGAGCGGGCTCGACGGACTCGCCGCCGGGGTCGACCGCCTGACCGACAGCGCCAGACGCGCCGAGGAGGGGCAGAGCCGTCTGCTTTCGGACTTTCTCTCCGACGCCGAACCGATCCTCTCCGAACTGTCCGGGATGCGCGATCTCTTCGCCTCGCTTTCGGAACGCACCGCTGAACTGGAAAAGCGCACCGCGGAGGCGGCGGAGAACGACGAGAAACTGACCGCCCTGAACCTCGCGGCGGTCGAGATGCTGAAAGAGGTCTTTACCGCGGCGAAACTCCCCGTCACCTCAAAAGAAGAACTTGCGGCGATCTACCGCCGGGCGCTTGACGCGGTGGAGAACGGAGGGGAGGGAACGCCGTGACCCGCAAACGGCTGCTGTTCCTCGTCCTCGGCTGGGCGGTCTCGACCGTGCCGGCGCTGCTCGCGACGCTCACGTGGTTCCCGCTCTTCGTTTCCCGCGGGGAGGGGACGCGGACGGTCTCGCTGCTTTCCTGCCTTTTGATCGCCGTCGCGCTGGTTCCGCTCCGCCGTGCGATCGGGACGTTCTTTCGCAATCTGACGGCGTGGAAGGTCTATCTGTTCCTCTTCGTGTTCTTTACCGTGACGGGCTCGATCGCCTACGAGATGCGCTGCGTCGCCGCGGTGGGGCTGGTCTCGTCGGTCCCCGGCAGCATCCTTTTCGCCCTCGGGCGGGGAAGCGGTGAGAAAAAATGACCGGCGGCGATCTGCGCGGGCTCGGGGAGCTCCGGATCAAGCGCGGCGCCGGGATCGTGGTCGGCGCCCTGACCTTCCTCGTTTCGATCATGATCTTCTTCACCGAGCCGTCGCTGTCCGCGAAGCCCGTCGAACACGTCTCGGTCCAGATGTCGGTCACGATGTTCTGTATCTTTATGATGTATACCTCGATGAGCGACGCCGGCTGCCGCGCCGGTGAGGAACGCCCCGAATACGCGGCGGCGCGGGACGAATGGACGAACCTTGCCGACCGCGTTCGCCGCTCGGGGTTCCTTTCGGAACTCGCAGGATTCTGCCGGCGGCTCGCGATCGAGGAACGGGAGGAGGCGCGGGCGGACCGTCTGGCGGCGGTCGGATTGTCTCTTTCCGACTACGCTTCGATCGAGTCCGACCCCGCCCGCTACCGTGCGCTCCCGCGCCGCACCCGCCGTATGATCCGAAAAGTACGCGCCGTCCGGCTTCTGAAACTTCCGCCCGACCGTCTGCTGTCGAGCGCGGGAAAGAGCAGGCGCCGGATCGCCCCCGTTTCGCCCGGCGCCCAGAGGACGCGCTCGACGGTTTTCGCCATGGTGCCGTCGGTCGCCGGGACGTTTCTTACGGTCTCGGTGGCGTTCACGATGGCGGACGGGCTGCCCGCGTCGGCTGTGATCTCGGCGGCGTTCCGTCTGCTCGCCCTGCTCTGGATGGGCTTCCGCGGCTACGGGATGGGGTACCGCAGCGTGGTGCGCGACGGCGTTTCGGCGTGCAAGACCCGCTCAGCGCTCCTGCTCCGTTTCCTTACCGAATGCGGCGATGAAGCGATCTCCGCGGAATGATTTTCCAAGCCCCGATTCTCGCCGGAGGGGATTAAAACCCGCCCAGCCCGTCCATACTTTTCTTATCCCCAAGGGAAAGGAAGAGGACGGTATGAAGAACGGCGGCAAGGTCGAGATCAGCGGACTCGATACGGCGAGTCTGACCACGCTTTCGGACGGGGAGAAGCGCGATCTGCTCGCTTCGGCGCAAGCGGGGGATAAGGCGGCGCGCGACCGGCTGATCCTCGGGAATCTCCGGCTGGTGCTCTCGGTGATCCGCCGCTTTTCCTCGCGCAACGAGAACCCCGACGATCTGTTTCAGGTCGGGGTGATCGGGCTGATCAAGGCGATCGACCACTTCAAACTCGACCTCGACGTGAAGTTCTCGACCTACGCCGTCCCCATGATCATCGGGGAGATCCGTCGGTATCTGCGCGACAACAACAGCATCCGGGTCACCCGCTCGACCCGCGATCTCGCCTACCGCGCGCTCTCTGCAAGAGAGGAGCTGACGGGAAAGACCGGGCGCGAGCCCACGGTCGAGGAGATCGCGAGCGCGCTCGGGGAGGACCCCGCGACGGTCTCGCAGGCGATGGAGGCGATCGTCGAGCCGGTCTCGCTCTACGACTCGGTCTACGGCGACGGCGACGACGCGGTCTACGTGATCGACCAGCTGAAGGACGAGAGCGTCTCCGACGAGATCTGGATCGAGAACATCGCGCTCCGCGAGGCGATGGACAAACTGGGACAGCGCGAGCGCGACATTATCCGTATGCGCTTCTACCGCGGCAAGACCCAGATGGAGATCGCCGCCGAGATCGGCATCTCGCAGGCGCAGGTCTCCCGCCTCGAAAAAAGCGCCATCGAACACATCCGAGAGAATATGTAACGGCTTCTCTCTCTCCCTTCCACTGATCCATCACAAAAACCCCCGGGCGCATTGCGCCCGGGGGTTTTCATTAAATTGAATCAGTTTTCGCGTCGCACCGGTCCTTATGATCTACGAGTTTTCGTTTCCCGTTGGTGAGCCAAGAAGTGCCTTAATTGAAACGAATTTTCCCAGTAAATACGGGACTTTTTCGGCTACAGAGGTCTCCCCTCCGGATCTACTTTTATTATACCACAAAAACCGGAAAGAGTCAAGACTATGTTATTCCTCTGCTTCGTAATAATACGAGTAGTCGATCCCTTTCATAATGATCTCTCGGTTGAAAATATCGTCGGTTAGAGCGCTTTTCAAAAGGGTTTTGATCTTCGTTGGATCCACAACGCTCTCTCGCATAGCAGTTAGGTACTTCGTCTTGTCGATCCGGCTCCAATCGACGCATTGCTTCAAATTCTTTTTCAGAATCAGATCGAGCCAGATGCGCGTGCTTCGACCGTTTCCTTCTCGAAACGGATGCGCCACGTTCATCTCCACGTACTTGTCCGCGATCGCGTCAAAGGAATCTTCCGGCATCTGCTCGATCTTGGACAGGTTATCGCGGAGAAACCGCACCGGAGCGAAGGCAAATCCGCCTTTCGAGATGTTGACCGTCCGAATTTGCCCTGCAAAATCAAATAGTCCCCCGAAAATGTAGCTGTGGATTTGCTGTAAGCCCTTCACTGTACCGACTTCAATATTGTCGACAAACCCGCTGTCAAACAGTTCGTACGCCTTTTGCTTGCTCTTTTCGTCGACGGAGGTTTCCATGTCCTTCATCCACTTGGAAAAGACCGCTGCCTTCTTGCTCGGGATCAGCGCAATAACCGTATTCAGCCCGGCGTCGTCCACAACGTCTGTACTGTAAAACTTCCCGTCCCGCGCTTTTAATTTCAGTTGTTTGCAAATTGCAATCAACTCAGCGTTTCTTCTTTTGATTGTCGCCCAATATACGCGCGGATTGCTTGTCTTTGTCAGTGCCTCTGCAATATCCATAGCGCAGAACCACCACTTGGAACTCTCTGCGTCCCAAACGGCTCTGACCGGGACATCTTCAAAAAAACGGATCGATGTTTTTTGCATAGACAATCTCCTGCTTGAAACTCTACCTCTATTATACCATATTTTTTGATAAAAAACAATAATTGATCGAATGATTATTCCTCTGGACAATGGGTATAAGCCGGGGGAGAAAAAGGGGGATCAAAAAGGGGGATAAAAAAGGGGGATAAGAAGGGGGATAAGAAAGGGTATAATAAATAGAGCCAAATGAATACGAACTATCGGACCGTATTCTTGATACAAAAATGACAAAAAACGCGGGCTCCGAATTGCTTTCAGAGTCCGCGTCTTCTTTTTTTATAGGTCCTTCTCCATCCGGATACAGCGGAACGTGTCGCCCTGGATGGGGGTGGGATCAGTGACCGTGAAGCCGAGTTTCTGATAGAAGCCGACGGCGGTCTCGCGACTGTTGACCACAATGTGCGAGAATCCGAGTTCGCGGATCCACGCTTCTGCTTCATTCACCACGCGGCGCCCGAGTTCGCGCCCGCGGTATTCCGGTAGCACGACTACGCGCCCAATCAAGGCAGAGGTCGAATCGATCGGATTGATCCGACAGGTCGCCACGGGGAAGTCGTCGTCGGTCAGGACGATATACTTCGTCTCCGGCGTGTCCTTGTCGTCAAACTCCCGCCGCAGCGTGATCCCGTGCTGCTTCGCCATTCCCTGGATCCGCACGTAGTACGCCCCGGCTTGCTGCCAGGTCTCGGTGGCTCTGATTACTTGGATGTTCATAAAAGACGCTTTTCCTTTGCTTTTGATGTGCCTTTTCATTTTAGCACACTTGAGCGCGAAAAACAAGACGGTGAGATTCTAATTTGAAGAACTAATTGCCCAATAATTGGGTTGATTTTTGTCGGAATATATGTTACAATTAAATATATAGAATAGTTTGGTAAACTGATATTGCGCTTTAGTAAAAGTGAATGCGCACGTTGTTACAACGAGGTAAGGCATGGAAAAACAACACTTCGAACTGTTTATTGCAGGGCTTTATGCAAAAGGGAATCCAACTCCACTCGAAAAAGATGTTGCGGATACGTGGAAAGAACTGCAATCAAATCCTTTCAACGCGCATTCAGCTTCACAACAAATCCTAAAAAACAATCTCAATCATCCGGATGTATTTGCGGCGGTTATGGCAAAGCCGACTACCGTTCAAAAGCGACTGGAAGACGTTGATGAAAACGATTTAAAGTATAATCTTCGGAGCCAATTAGAGCTTCTTGTAATCAAAGCCAAGACTACCCATTAAGGAGTAGAAAAGAATGATCAACGACAGCGCTCGCTGCTTATATTCAAATAGTTTTCCGAGGTTCCTTGAGGAAACGGCCTATTCTGTTCTCGGAACACTCTGCGATCGTTATCATGGCAATGCGCTTACCACCACACGAGATGCATGGTACGGTGAAATCCTTATCATGAAGAAGGTGTTGTCTCAACTTGCGGACAAGGCCGGGAGAATCGTTTTTGAATATGATATTCCGCGGCTTGGGAAACGAATCGATGTAGTATTGCTCTACAAAGGCATCGTTTTTTGCCTTGAGTTCAAGGTCGGAGAAACTCATGTTTTGGAGCCTGACGTCGATCAGGTTTTGGATTATGCTTTGGATCTAAAAAACTTTCATCAAGCAAGTCATGATAGAGTGATCGCTCCGATCCTTATTGCGACGAATTATAGGAAATCGTCTGATACTGTTCAAATGTCAGTCTATGACGATCAAGTGATAGATCCGCTGGTAACAGGTGAATCCGGCCTATATGATTTGATCATGGCCGTTGTGAACAGATTTCCGAATCAGTCGGGAGTGGATAGCAACTGGATTATTAGTCGCTATGCTCCTACTCCTACGATTATCGAAGCAGCCAAATCTTTGTACGAAAACCACTCTGTTGAGAACATCACGAGACACGAAGCCGATGATGTTTCGACCGACAGAACAATCTCTTACATCTTGAGTGTGATAAAGCAAAGTAAAGAAAAGCAAGAAAAGAGCATTTGCTTTGTTACAGGTGTTCCCGGAGCAGGGAAAACGCTCGTTGGCCTTGATGTAGCGATCAAGCAAACCTATCAAGGTAATAATGAACCGGTAAAAGTCGAAGGCGCCGTTTATTTGTCGGGAAATGGGCCTCTTGTTGCAGTTTTAACAGAAGCCCTTTCTCAAGACAATTTCAAGAGAAGCAAGGAACAAGGAATACCTAAGAAAAAGACCGATTGCCGCCGCGAGGTGAGCAAGTCGATCCAGATGATTCACCGTTATCGCGATAACATGCTCGCCAAGATCGTGAATCCGGTTGAAAATGGCGTCTTGGAGATAGATACTACAAAAGCGACCCCTGTTGATAAGTCTGGCTATGCTGAGGTGGAACACGTTGCGATCTTCGACGAAGCACAGCGATCTTGGACGCATAAGCGCCTTGCAGACTACCTCAAAAGAGGCGGAACTTATGGCAACAAATTGAAAGTTCCAAACTTCCCTGTATCTGAAGCCACGTTTTTGATTTGGTCGCTTGATTTGCAAAAAGACTGGGCAACGATTGTTTGTCTTGTCGGTGGCGGGCAGGAAATCAATACCGGAGAAGCTGGCATATCCGAATGGATTAAAGCAATTGATGAACAATTTCCGCATTGGAAGGTCTATATTTCTCCGAAGCTGACGGAGGCAGAATACGCTGAAGGTCGCGTGAATGAGTTGTTAAAAGACAACCATAATGTCACATACTCTGAAGACCTGCATCTGGGCGTTTCTTTGCGTTCTTACAGAGCGGAGAAACTGTCTGCCTTTGTCCATGCACTTTTGTCTTTCGATCCAAGCGCGCAGACGATTTACGCAGAAATCAAAGACAAGTATCCGATCGTTCTTACGCGAAACATGGAAACGGCTCGCAAGTGGTTACACAGCAAAGTCAGAGGGACCGAACGAACGGGTGTATTAGTTACGAAAGAATCTGCGAGGTATAAACCTTTAGCGGTACATGTTTTACCGTCCGATGACGATATGACCGTCCATTGGTTCCTTGAAGATAAAACCGACACACGGTCTTCAAACTATCTTGAAGATGCTGCAACAGAAATTCAGGTCCAAGGATTGGAACTGGACTATACCTGCTTGTTGTGGGATGCCGATATGAGATGCGAAAACGGCGAATGGCATTACTATACTTTCAATGGTCATACGGCTTGGAATGAACTTACTCCAACGACGGAAAATAAAGAAGAGCGTATGAAGTACATGCTGAATGCCTACCGCGTTCTGCTTACTCGTGCCAGAGCCGGAATGGTCATCTGTATTCCAGAAGGAAATCCGAACAAAACCCCGAGCGGTTTCTGGGAAGATAACACCCGCCTACCGAGTTTTTATGATGGAACTTATCAGTATTTAAAGAGCTTGGGGATTGAAGAATTATGACACTCTTTCCCAAGGATAAGAGAGCAGCGCATATAAACAAATCGGCAATTCGGTTTGCGTACCGGTGGTGAGAAGAATTGCCATCTTCGATGACGGTTTTTTGCACGGACACGATTGCCGTAATATTCGTCCCGCTGATAACGCGGAGTATTGGAGCCAAAAACGGCAGCGAAATATCGAACACGACAAGGAAGTAACCGAGTTGTTTGAAAAACGCGGCTGGACGGTTATTCGTTTTTGGGAATGTGAATTAAAAAAGAAGAACCGATCATTGTTAGATGGGAAAATGTCAGAATTGTTCTAACTTTTTTGAAACATAGCTATCTGGAGCCATACTGTTTAAAAAAAGCGAAAACAATTCTTTAACGAGTTTTTGCGTGTTTTCAGATTATTGTAAAACTCGTGGCATTGATTCAAAGGGAATTCAATAATACGTAAATAAAGGAAAAGAGATTATGAAAACAATCACCAAACTATTTGCAGCGTACAAGGCAGGATATTTAGGAGATAATATCTTTGATACTTATTTTTCCTTCGTTGCGAACATGCTAATAGATGAAAAAGTAATGATTGTTGAAGATTCTATTGTTGCAGAAAAACTTAAGGAAAGATACGCAATAGAACTTCCTTTGCCTTTTATTAGACAGGTATTGGGGATTGGAGTTCAGAACAATTGCTTCGTTGAGGATCATGGGAAATACCGAGTAGATTTGGACAAATTATCCCTCTATCGTTTTAATGATAGCGATTTTAATGCATTATGGTCTCGACTTCTTAACGAGTTTTCATCATATTGCGATTCAAATGGTGTAATTATTGTTTCTAGTCAATTAGAAGAATTTGTTTTATGCATTTTGGATGATACGGATGACAAGATTTTATCCGGAGAAAAAGTCGAAAAAGTCGAAGGAATGCCCGCGTGTGAGTATGCTTGGTACAACTTTATAAAAGAGCAAGGCGAAAACAATACGGATCTTTATTCTTTTGTTTCTGCTCTTTCTGCGAGCAACATTACAAAACAGGCGTTGTTTTTTGCAGGAGAAACATCGGTTGATTATTCCGGATTAAATGTTTATTTGGATTCACCAATTGTTTTTGCATTGCTCGGCATGGATGAGGACTCACGGACCTCTTCATATAAGACTCTAGTGTCAGATATGCAAAAAGCAAAATGCAATGTTTGTGTTCTGGATCATAACCTTCAAGAAGTGGATAGTATAATCACAAGAGCTGCAGGCTGGGCAATTAGCACGCATTATGATTTAAACAAAGCCAATAATGCAGCACGCTTTTTTCACGACTCGCAAATGAGCGATACAGAAATATCTGAATTTTGTGAGAGCATTGAAACAAAGCTTAATGATTTGGGCATTACTGTAAAAGAAACGAATTATGATGTTCTCCAAGACAAATTTCAAGAGGACGAGATCGTTCTTTTTGATATGATAAAAAAACGGTATCTTGAAAACAAATATGAATTGCCTCCTGAAAAAGAAGACACCATTCGAATTGATGTACGTTCTATTATCATGATTTACAGAGAACGGCAAGGGCAAACCTCTACAAGGATTCAAAACGCAAAACACATTATGCTAACATCAAATAATGTTATCGCTAATGTCAGTAAACAATATGAAAGCAACAGGAGTATATACGCCGGCCATATTCCTGCATGTGTATCAGCAGATTTATTCGGAGCGATTCTTTGGTTAGACAGTCCTGTACAAATGCTCGAGTATCAAAAACAAAAACTATTGGCAGACTGTTATGCTTTTTTGAGACCTGACAAAAGAATGATTGAAAAGTACATTCAATCGTTAGATGAAGCAAGAAGAGCAGATGAAATTGACGAGAAAAAGTATCTGTTTTTACGTACGCACAAAGTTGTCCTCGATTCTTTGATGAATATCACGAAGGGAGACTATGCTCGGTTTAATTCAAGAACGTATTTAGAAGTATACGATGACATAGAAGCTAGATCCTTGAAAAGGTATAGTGACGAGGTTTCGGCTCATAACAAAACCAAGCAAGAACTACGAGAATTGGAAGATAGTTCTGCGAAGAAAATAATTGAACAAGATGAAATAATTAAGGAATTGCAAGCGCGAGTAGATTCTTATGAAGACAAGGAGCAAAAAGACAAAGAAATATTATTCGAAAAAAGAGTTAAGCAGTTGGGATGGCTACTAACACTATTTTTTATTGGCATTCCTTATATTGCTGTTTTAGTAACAGTTGAACTATTAAAAATGCGGTTTACAACTGTATCGTGGACCTCAGTTTGGGGAATTGCAGGACTTGTTATTGCAACCTTCTTGGCAGCAGCATTTTGGCTTTGGGGAAGAAAGAAATGCTTTGCGATTATTCGCTCCTTTCTCACAAAAAGAGAGAACCAGTTACAACGAAAGATCTAAAGTCTCCCTTTTCCCCTTTCGCCTGTTGGTTGTAGCACAGCGAAAAGCGGAAGTCAACGCGAAAAAGTGTCGCTGAAAACTGAAAAGATACCGAAAGAGTCGGGCTCGATTTGAGTTCGGCTCTTTTCTTCGGGAGTTTCGCTGAAGGCGAATATCCCCACGCTTGACGCCGGTGTGCGAGCACCCCGCGGCGGCGCGGGGGATGCGAACCCACGCGCGGGGCCGCGCCGCGCCTCCCGCGCCGGGTCGATAAACGGACGGGACGTCAAAAGAAAAGAGAAAAAAGCGAGCACCGGGACGGTGTTCGCTTTTTTCTCTTTTGGTGACCCGTACGGGAATCGAACCCATGTTTTCGCCGTGAGAGGGCGATGTCTTAGCCTCTTGACCAACGGGCCTTTTTTGCGGAGCAATAGGTATTATATCATACCGGGTTTGAAAAAGCAACCCCTTTTTGAAAAAACTTTTTGGCGACGGTAAGCGGGACCCGGCGGCGCTATCTCGATAGGGACGGCGGGCTTCTCGGAACGATCATGCGCGCGGGTGCGGCGGGGCGCTTGCTTTCTCTGCGGGCGGGGCAAAAACGTGATCGCCGGGGATCTTTTCACAAAACCCCCGGCAATCGGATCAAATCGAGTGGGGTATAGCGCGTTACGGAGATGGCGCAGAGGACTTTTTCACGTCCATATCGCCAGCATCACGGCGATCGCGATCGCGCCGCCGACGATGAAGACGCCGCCGATGAGCAGCGCGGCGAGCAGAGCCCCGCCGATCGCCATCCGGCTCTGACGCTTGGTCAGCGGCTCGGACCCGGCTTCGGGCGTTTCGCTCTTGTCGCGGTTGCGCCTCGGCAGGCGGCCGAGGAGGGACGTCGAGGGATTCTCGACCGCGCTCATGTCGGCGATGGTCCTGCCGTCGTCCTCAAACGGTTCCCGTTTCTTCGGCATCGGTCTTCACTTCCTCGGGCGCCGCCGTCTCCTTCACCTCGTCGTAGAGGTGGCAGACGACGTAGTGTCCCGGTTCGATCTCGCGCTGGATCGGCGCCTCGTGCTTGCATCTTTCCATACAGTTCGCGCAGCGGGTATGGAACTTGCACCCCGACGGGGGATTCGCGGGGGACGGGATCGATCCCTCCAGCACGATCCGGTTCATCTTCGCCGTCGGATCGGGCACCGGGATCGCCGAGAACAGCGCCTTGGTGTACGGATGCAGCGGGTTCTTGAAGATGTCCTCGGTCGCGCCGTATTCGACGAGACTGCCGAGGTACATAACGCCCACCGTGTCCGAGATGTGCTCGACGACCGACAGGTCGTGCGAGATGAAAAGGTAGGTCAGCTGATACTTCTCCTGCAGTTCCTTCAGCAGGTTGATGATCTGCGCCTGGATCGACACGTCGAGCGCCGAGACCGGCTCGTCGCAGACGATGAACTCGGGGTTGAGCGCCAGCGCCCGCGCGATGCAGATACGCTGTCTCTGACCGCCGGAGAACTCGTGCGGATAGCGGTCCTTGTGGAAGGGCTGCAGACCGCAGTTGTCCATGACCCGGTCGATATAGTCTTCGTACTCTTCCTTCGGCACGATCTTATGCTCGCGCACCGCCTCGCCGATGATCTCGCTGACCGGGAGCCGGGGCGAGAGCGACGAGAACGGATCCTGGAAGATGATCTGCATTTTGGTCCGGAGCGCGCGCAGTTCCCGGCGAGTGAGGTCGTAGACCTCGCGCCCGTTGAACAACACCTGCCCGCCGGTCTTTTCGCCCGAGAGACGCAGGATCGTGCGTCCCGCGGTGGTCTTGCCGCAACCGGATTCGCCGACCAGTCCCATCGTGGTTCCGCGTTTCAGGTTGAAGGTGACGCCGTCGACTGCCTTGACGTAGCCGACCGTCCGGGAGATGAAGCCGCCCTTGATGGGGAAGTACTTTTTCAGCGCGTTGACCTGCAAAATATACTGCGGATCGGGTTCCACGGGGGTAAAGTTGTTTTCGATCGGACTTGATAAGATGCGACCGATTATACTGAGAGAATCCTCCTTGGCAGAGCTTTCAATGATTTTATTTAATACGTCGGGAGACATATTGTTGAAATCGCTCTGCATAAGCGCCAACGAGATGAAATCCAAACGCAGAAGATTGAAAAGCAGGAACAAGAAGCCGTCGCTGTGGACTTTGGTTTGACCGCACTCAAACAACAGTTTCTTTCTGACGTATTCGCCTCTGGTTATCCACCAATAATAATAGTAAAAGGGGACAAAAAGCAGGCATATCAATTCACCTTTGCAGCTTCTCTTGTCGTTTAGAAGAATCCTCGTGTTTCTGATTTGCAAGTAATTCCAATACAGAGAATAGATTCCGAGAGTGACTATAGAGAGAAGAATAGATTTGCCGATGTTTCGTTTATTGAGTAAAGCCGTCATTCCGCTTTCCCCTCCTCTCCCTCGTAGTAGCGATAACAGGTCACCACGTGCGTCGGCGACAGACTCACCTCAACGGGGTATTCGCCCGCGCAGCGCTCGAGGCACTGCTCGCAGCGGTCCTTGAAATAGCAGTAGTCCGGCATATTGACCGGGTTCGGCACCTTGCCGGGGATCGAATAGAGCTTCTCGACCTTCTTGCCGACGACGGGTTTCGACGCCATCAGCCCGACGGTGTAGGGGTGCGCCGGGTGCGCGAAGATCTCCTCTGCGGTGCCCTTTTCGACGATCTTGCCCGCGTACATGACCACGACGTAGTCCGCCATCTCAGCGATGACGCCGAGGTCGTGGGTGATGAACATGATCGAGCTGTTGATCCGATCCTTCAGATCGCGGAGCAGGTCGAGGATCTGCGCCTGAATGGTCACGTCGAGCGCCGTGGTCGGCTCGTCTGCGATGATCAGTTTCGGGTTGCAGGCGAGCGCCATCGCGATCACGACTCTCTGCCGCATACCGCCCGACAGTTCGTGGGGGTACATCCGGTAGACGCCCTCGCTGTTGGCGATGCCCACCATTTCGAGCAGCTCGATGGTCCGCGCCTTGATCTCCTCGGGCGTCATTTCTTTGTTGTGGAGCTCGAGGACCTCGTTGATCTGGTTGCCGATCTTGAACACGGGGTTCAGGCTGGTCATCGGCTCCTGGAAGATCATCGCGATCTGGTTGCCGCGCAGATGTTCCATCACCTGCATCGGGGTCTTCGCGATGTCGTACGCCTTGTCGCCGAGATTGAAGCGGATCTCGCCCTCGACGATCTGCCCCTGCGGACGCTGGAGCAGCTGCATGATCGAGAGACTGGTCACACTCTTGCCGCAGCCCGATTCGCCCACCACGCCGACGGTCTTGCCCTCGGGGATCTCGAACGAAATGCCGTCGACCGAACGCACCACGCCCACGTCGGTAAAGAAGCAGGTGTGCAGGTTCTCGATCTCGACCACGTTCGAGGGGTCTTTCATTTGCGTCAGGTACTCTTCTTCGGGAACGTTCTTTCTCTTATGCTGTTTTTCAAGCGCGTCGGTGATCCTGCGGTTCTCGCGGGAGATTCGCCGGGATTCCTTTGCGGAAAGATACCCTTCGGCTTTGTTCTTTGCCATTTTCTCTCCCTCCTTACCGCTTCATCTTCGGGTCGAACGCGTCGCGCAGACCGTCGCCGAGAATATTGAACGCCAGAACCGTCAGCAGCAGAAGCGTGCCGGCGGGGATCCAGATGAACCAGTAGTTGGTCAGAACGTAGGTGTCGTTGACGTCGTTGATGATATTGCCCCAGGACGCGAACGGGAACCGCACGCCGAGCCCGAGGAACGAGAGCGTCGCCTCGATCAGGATCGTGCTGCCGAGACCCATCGTGCAGGAGACGATCAGCTGCGGGATGACGTTCGGGACCAGATGTTTGAAGATGCGGCGACGCACGCTGAGTCCGCACGCCTCGGTCGCGGTCATGAATTCCTGCTCACGGAGCGAGAGGATCTGACCTCTGACCAGCCGCGCGATGCCCGCCCAGCCGAGGACGCCGAGGATCAGCATCAGGTAGAGCATACGGATCTTCGGCGGGACGCCCATCCCGTCCATCGCGGCGCCGATGATGATGAAGATCGGCAGGGAAGGGATGCAGTAGAAGATATCGACGATCCGCATGATGAGGTTGTCGACCCATCCGCCGAAGTAACCCGAAATACCGCCGAGGATAACGCCGAGCACCGTCGAGATGATCTCGACGACGAAGCCGATGATCAGCGACACGCGTCCGCCGTACATCAGACGGGTCAGCATATCCATTCCGTAGCCGTCGGTGCCGAGCCAATGCGCCTTGCTCGGAGCGGAGTAGGTATCGTAGATCCGGCTCTCCTGTTCCTGACGGATGTTCCAGACGCCGTTGCTCCGGTTCAGAGTGAAGAAATATTCGAGGGTGACGCCCTCCTCTTCGGTCGGGATCTCGAGGACCGCCTCGCCCGCCGATTTGTTCGCCTTGATGATCTCGATGATCTGTTCCTTGAACTCACGCGTCAAAAACACGTCGGGCATCAGCGCCTGCACGATATACCGGCTGATATAGCCGATCTCGTTGCCGTTCAGCGTGATGACGCCGTCGTCCCCGATCTGATAGACATCGGTCGATCCCTCGGGCGTGAAGGACGGCGCGTGGGTCGCAAACGCACGCAGGGCGGCGAATGTGAACGGGAAACTCGCGGTAAACGACTTGTCGCTGAAACTGAGAATATCCTTGAACGCGATGCTGACCAGCGTATCGGAGCCGCCCGTAGTCTCGTAGACGATGCAGAAATCATTGCCTTCGGCGTCGAACCGATAGGTCTTACCGTCCGACTCGAACGCGGTCAGCCCTTTGGATTCCGCGTCCAGAAATCACGCCTGCGCCATCCCGTTGAAGGACTGCCCGGGAGCGGTCGAGAAGCGGTATTCGACGTTCTCGGTCGCAGAAGCGTACTGCTTTTTCAGGATCGTGGTGCGGTAGAATAGCTGATCCTCGTCGTAGGGAGAGACCAGCCCGCCGACAAACGAGAAGAGGAACATCGCGATCAGAACGAAAAGTCCCACCATCGCGAGCCGGTTGCGGAAGAAACGCTTGGCGACCATCATCCCGGGGGACAGGACCTTGACCCGGCGGTCGTCGTTCAGAGAATACTGTTCTTCGGAGGAAGCCGCGGTTTCGGGTGCGTCGTTTTCGACTTTCACTTCGAGCTCGTCGTTTTGATTTTCGTTTTTCATTTGGGCGTTCCTCCTTTCTTACGAGATGCGCACGCGCGGGTCGACCACGGCGTACAGGACGTCCGCGATCAGGTTGCCGAGCAGGGTCAGAATGGCGAGGAAGGTCATATAAAACATCGAGAAGGGAATGTCGCCCGCCACCATCGCGTGGTAGGAGGTGTAGCCGATGCCGGGGATCGAGAAGAGCGTCTCGGTGATCAGCGCCCCCGAGAACAGTCCGGGAAGCGAGCCGCCGATGATGGTCACGAGCGGGATCAGGGTGTTGCGGAACGCGTGATGGTAGATCACCTTGCGCTCCGACAGCCCCTTGGCGCGCGCCGTGCGGATATAGTCGGCGTTCAGGACCTCGAGCATATTGGTACGGGTGTAGCGCATCAGGGAACCGATGCTGACGACCACCAGCGTCGTGATGGGCAGCACCAGGTGCTTCGCCTTATCGAAGAACTTGCCGATGGCGTCGAGCTGGTTATAGTCGCGCCCGACAAGCCCGAACAGGTCGAACCAGCCGAGCTTGACGCTGAACAGCAGTTTGAGCAGCGACGCGAAGAAGAAGACGGGGAGCGAAATGCCCGCCAGAGCGATGACCGAGATGGTGTAGTCGGCGCCCGAATACTGTTTTCTCGCCGCGATGACGCCGAGCGGGATCGCGATAAGCAACTCCAGCACCATCGAGATCGCGCCCATCATAAAGGAGAGCCAGACGGTACTCTGGAACTTCTCGGTCACCGGGACCGTATAGAACCACGAATCGCCGAATTCGCCGCGGATCGCGTTGCCCGCCCAATGGAAGAAGCCCGGGATGATCCCCCGGTCCATGCCGTAGGTCGCGTTCAGCTGCGTCATCCATTCCTCAAACGGTTTGGAATTGGGCTGCATCGATTTCTGCATCGCGATCGCCTCGACGTACGACGTCGGCAGGCAGCGCAGGATCGTATAGATGATCAGCGCCACGAAGACCAGGATCACGATCGAGATCAGCAGTCGTTTGACGATAAATTTCAGGGTACTCAAAATGTGTCCTCCTAACCCGTTTTTCCCATCGAATAGCGACTCCTCCCCCGTCGGCGGAGGCGTTATTCCGTAAGAAAAACCGCTCTATTATAAAAGGCAATTCCTGCTCCGCGTTTTGAGGCGCGGAGCAGGAGTTTTTCCTTTGAGATTGCAAGGTGCAAACAAAGGATGCCGGGGTCTTGCGCGAATTACTTGCGCACCGTGTTCTCGATCTTCGCCATCCAGCCGTAGAAGGTGGTGATGTCGGGGGTCACGGAGTCAAGGTTGACGCGCTCGGTGCTGAAGATGATCGCGTTCTGCCGCTGATAGGTCGGGATCTCGACCGCCCAGTCGATGATGATGTCAAGGCACTGCTTGTACATCGCTTTTCTCGACGCCTGGTTGGTGGTTCCGCGAGCCGCAAGGATCAGACGGTTGAGTTCGGCGTCGGCGATCTGATACTGATAGTTCGAACCGCCGGCAGCGTTCTCATCGTCGCCCGAGAAGTAGATCTGATACATATCGGGATCGACCGAAGCGCCCCAAGCAGCGCACCAGATAGCAACCTGGTTGGCCTTCAGAGCGGTCCAGAGTTCGCTCGAGTTGGTGAGGTCCTTGATCTTCAGCGTGATGCCGATGGTCTTGAGGGCCTTGGAAGCCTCGTCGAGGATCATGAAGGACGGGTGGTCGCCGGTACCGTCGGCGGGGATCCACGCCTCGTATTCAAGAGACGCGCCCGTGGGAGCGGCGGTGAACTTGCCGGTAGCCTCATCCCAGGTGTAACCGGCGGCGATGAAGAAGGTCTTCGCACCTTCGAGAGCGGCGGCGTACTTCTGCTCGGCGGTCATGCCGGAGGTGTACAGCGCCTCACCCTGCGCGTTCTTCGAGAAGGCGACTTCGTAGCCTTCGTCGGTCGCCTGCGGGGCAGCCCAGGAGGTGTTGGAGATCGGGTAGTTGATGACCGAAGCGCGATCGCCGTAGTAGGAGTCGACCGAGAGTTCTCTGTAAACCGAGAAGATCGTGCCGAACGCTTTACGGAGGTTCTTGGACGCATCGGAGGCACGTTCGCCGCCGACGTTCAGGACGGTCGCGCACATACCGATATAACCGTAGCCGAGGTTGTCGACCGTGTTGACGGTGATCTTCGAGCCGTTCAGGTTGCCGCCGTTGGCGTCCTGAATCTGCTTGATGGTCTTGGTCGAGAACGAAGGATCGGTGATATCGATGGTGCCGGTGATGACGCCGTTGGTCTTGTCGTCATCGGTCATGCACTGCTGGAAGTTGATATACTTGGTCTTGGGAGCGCCCTTGAAATAGAGCTCGTTCGCCTCGAAGTAAACGACGCCGTCTTTGAACTTGTTGAACTTGTACGGACCGGCGCCCATCGGCTTCGTGGTCTTCGCACGGACCGAGGAGAGGTCGCCCTTGTCAAATCCGAACTTGTTGTTGTCGTAGTCGTACTTCGCGGTGTTGCCGTAGTAGTGCATCGGGGTGATAGACACGCCGAGCTGATAGATCGCGGTCGCGTCGACCTTGGTGGTGGTGATGGTCATGCTGTACTGACCGGTCTTGACGATACCGGAGATGTTGGCGGCGGTCTCACCGAAGGTGATCGCCTTGGTGGAGTAGGCGTCAAGGCCGGGGAACAGATCGTCAACCGAAGAACCGGCGTTCTCGGTGTTGATCATGTCCGCAACGGCAGCTCCGTACTCAGCTTCCAGCGCGTCGGCAAAGTCTTTCATCACGCCGTTTTCGGCAACCTCGAAGCCCCAAGCGCCCGCGCAGTCGGAGACCGAGATGGTCTCGTCGTCGTAGGCGGCTCTGACGTACGCAACGATCTCTTCCGCAAGGGCGAGGGTCGCGGCGTCGTACTTGGTCCAGAACGTGGTCTGCTCATTGGCAGTCCAGTAGGTGTAGTCGGTGTTCTCTCTGCCGGCGGCGTAGACCAGGTTCAGGAGAGTATCCATACCCGCGCGGTATTCCTTCATACCCTTGATCGGAAGAGCGAAGAAGGTGGAGGAACCGTCGTAGGTCGGGTCGGACAGAACGTACATCGTGAAGATGACGTCGTCGATCGTGAGCGGCGTGCCGTCCGAGAACTTCAGATCCTGACGGAGCGTGAAGGCGTAGTCAACCGTTCCGTCCTGATTCTCGGTGATCGTCAGATTCGCGGGACCGTAGTAGGTGTACTCGGTGCCGTTGTAGGCGATCTTTTCACCTTCGATACCCTTCAGAATGACGTTGCCCTGACGGTCCGAGGTCAGAAGCGACAGCTGCGTCATCTGATAGACGTCGGCGTCGTACGCGGTCTCGGAGAAGAAGGGCGAGAACTTCTCGTTGAAGGGCGAATACCCGACGACGAGCGTCTCGGAGCGGCTCGGATTCTTCTTACCGCAGGACGCGAACACCGCGACCAGCATAACGGCGAGAAGAAGGAGCGCAAGGATGCGAGTTGTCTTTTTCATAGTTTTTTCTCCTTTTTAAATTTGGTTTCCTTTCCTTTATTTTTTAACCGTGTCGCCACGAATTAAAAACGTGATCAGGGAAGCTCGATCCATTTTCCCCGCCGAAGCGTGAAAAAGAGGAGCAAAGCGCCAAGAGCCGAGAGGGCGGGGCAGAACAGACGGACCAGCGTAAGACCGTCGGGGGACAGCCCCTTGACGAAATAACAGATAGTCTCGCAGATCAGAGTCACCGCGGAGAGGGAGGCGAGTACGATACTCTTGACCGGCAGCGAACCCACCGTCGCGCGGTAGACGTACGCCCGGAGCTCCGACGCGTGCGCGAAGATCCGGCAAATCGCCCAAGAAACGATAAGAGAAGCGATCAACTGTAAAGCCCACGGGATCAGGGTCAGGGGCGTGCGGCTGATCTCGGTCGGGGGCAGGCACTCGGGGACGACCGTCGCCAGAAGCGAGAGAAGCCCGCAGAGCACGACCGACGCGAGGTAGATCCGCCGTTTCCGGGGCTCGCCGTCAAAGCCGTAGCGCTTTCCTGTATAAATATACTTTCCGTCGGCGTCCATCCGGAAATCGTCGAGATAGGCGCGCCAGCGGTAGTGATTCTTTTTATCAGACATTTCGTTTCCTTATCCGGCGGGGGGCGGTCGGGACGCCTTTTCCCGGCGGTGCGAAAAAGAGGCGCGTCGCTAAACCCGCAAACTGCGGAAAAAACAAAGTGATATTCCGTATTTTTCGTCCGGGGAGACCCCCGTATTCGTCAAAACGGAACCCTTTCTTTTTTCGATATTATAGCATAATCCTTGATAAATGTCAATAAAAACGCCGAAAAAACTGGCGAAAGATTGTAACAGTCATACAAAAAATGCATAAATATTGATTTTTCTCTATCACTTGAATAAATGGCAAATATTCCTCCCGGAAAACATCCTTTTTCACTTTTCTCCCCATACAAATAACCCCCCGGCGATTCGCCGGGGGGAAGATATTGTGCGGGGTGTATCACGCCGTCGGTTTGAGCGACTCTGCGATCAGCTCGTAGCGCAGCTCCTCCGCGATCCGCATGATCTCGGGATCGAAGTGCGTGCCGCTCTCCGCCATCATGGTATCGAGGGCGAGGTCGGGCGAGATCGACGATTTGTAAACGCGGAAGGACACAAGCGCGTCGAAGACGTCCGCGACCGCCATGATCCGGGCGGACAGAGGGATGTTTTCTCCCGCCAACCCGTCAGGGTAGCCCTTGCCGTCCCAGCGTTCGTGGTGCGAAACGGCGATCTCCTCCGCGGTCTTTAAGAAAAGCGGATCGTTCAGTTTCGCGAACAGTTTGCCAATCATTTTGCCGCCGCGCGCGGCGTGGGTCTTCATAACCTCGAACTCCTCCGGGGTCAGCTTCGCGGGTTTCAGGAGGATGGCGTCCGAAATGACGATCTTTCCGACGTCGTGCAGCGGCGCGGCGTTCTCGATCCGGTCGACGTCTTCGGGGGTGAGTTTATCGCGGAAAACGGGATCCTCCAGCATTTTGGAGGCGATCATCGAGACGTACTTTTTGGTGCGGATCACGTGTTCGCCGGTCCCTGCGTCCCGCGTTTCGATCAGGGTGGCGAGGGTCTCGACGACGTGGCTCTGCACCGAGTAGCGCCGTTCCATTTCCTCCTGCCGCTGCCCCGAGAGTTCGAGCTGCTTATCGAGCATTCTGCGGTTGCGGCGGTTGACCGACGCGGCGAGCACTCCGATCGCGAGCATAGAAAGCAGGCGGGGGACGACGTAGTGGGTGAACAGCTCGAACATCCGTTTCGGGGTGGCGAGTTCGACGCGCTCCGAGAGGGGGACGGTCTTCCCGGCGTCGGCGATCCCCTTGAGCAGGTTGCGGTCGGGGGTCCCGAAGAAGAACGCGCCGTAGACGCTGACCGGAACCAGTATCAGGGCGGCGATCGCCGTTTCGACGATCATTCGCCGGTTGCCCCGGTACTGCGCCGTCACGAGGATCGGAACGGTCAGAAGGATCGCGGCGTGGAACGAGAGCGCCACAGAGATCAGCCCGATGCCGAGCCAGGTCGGGATCAGCACCAGTACCCGGAAACGCCGGTTTTCGAGGATCGAGGGCGTTTTCTTTTTGATCACGTCGTGGAAAAAGAACACGGCGATCGGCAGAAGAAAGAGCGCGAACGCCGATACCGTACTCGGGATCAGGACCCGCATATCGATCTTGAACGTTCCGAGCAGGGTAAGCCCGAGCGTCGCGAGCGCCAGGATGCAGAGTACGGCAAGAAAGCTTAAATTGAAGCGGTTGGCGGTCACTTCACTTTCCAGAATCAGCGAGCGACCCGCCTCGTCGCGTGCGGTTTTTGCGCGATCCATGCGGTCTCCTCTCTCCCCGATTGCGGGGGAACGTTTGACGTCGTTTCGGTTTCGGGCGGTCAGTCCACCCAACCGTCCTTATAGGTCACGTTGAACGCCTTCGCGATCACTTTCAGATCCTCGTCGGTGATGGTCTGAAGGATCGGATGCGGCAGGGTCTTCATGTAGATCTCGGCGCCCTTTTCGGCGGTCTCGATCAACCCGAAGGTCTCGTCAAGGTCGGCGCCCGCGCCGTAGATGCCGTGCTGCGCCCCGACGACCAGTCGGAAGTCGTTCATCTTCTCCGCGGTGGCGATCCCGATCTCGGGCGTGCCGCAGAGCATCCAGGGGAGAACGCCGATCCCGTCGGGGAAGACCACCATGCACTCGGTGCAGGTGCGCCAGAGCGACCGGGTGAACTCGCGCTCGTCGAGCGAGTGGACGAAGGTCATGCAGAGCAGGTTGACGGGATGGCAGTGCATCACGACGCGGTTCTTCCGATTGACCTTCAGGCGGGCGATATGGCTCATCAGGTGCGCCGGCAGTTCGCTCGTGAACCGTCCGCCGTCCGCGTAGCCCCAGAGCAGTTCCGCCGTCACCCCGTCGGGGGCGATCCGGATGATCCCCAGATTGTTTTCGGGGTCGTCCTCCACGTTCTTGAAATATTTGCCCGTCCCGGTCACAAGAAAGATCTTTCCCGCCAGCTCCTTCGCGTCGAAGCCGATCGGAATGGTGCGCTTCACCTTTTTCAAATCAAGGTACTTCGCAACCTCATTCTCGTCGAGCAGAAGCGAGACGTTCCCGCCGTTCCGCTCGTCCCAGCCCAGCCGGTACATATTGCTGATCGTCTTGCACATCTCCCGAAGGAAAGGACTCGTTTTTACGTCTTTCATTACTCGTCTCCTTGATCGGGGTCATCCCCGTTTTTTACCGATTTTTATTATAAATAGTTTCGCTTCGTCTGTCAAGCACGAATAACAATATTTCCAACGAGAAATCACGCAAAATACCAAATCGTGTAACCCCGGCACGATCCTCAAACCTGCTTGCGCCAGCAAGTGCCGCCTCAACCGGCGCAGGCGAGTGCAGAATCCCCGTTCTCGACCCGACGCTGTACAAAGGTACTGCAAGTGGTCGAGAACGGGGAGAGGAAAACGAATTTGAATAAAAGCGAAGAAAACCTCCCGCGGCACCGCGGGAGGTTTTCAACCTTAAAATGCGTTTCACAAGTCGGGGTATTCACACAGAGAAGAATGCTTTAACGGATTCATTATAGATTCCTTCGTTTTCCGGTCTGTGCCGTCTGTGCCCGTCACTCGGTTCGGAGG
>JAGCYR010000091.1 GCA_017960705.1 Clostridia bacterium
CCCTTGCGTTCTATCCCTATGCGGACGGGCGCTACCTGCTCTCGTTCAAGGACGACGCGGCGGGGATCGTCAGCCGCGAATTCTATCTGAACATGGGCGAGATCAAGAACATGGTCACCGCGGTCAGAAGGATCGTCGCGGGCGAATCGGTGCGCTACGACCAGTCCTATCTGCCCGAACCCAACTGATTTTTCCCCGCCGCACGGCGCTTTTTCGGACGGCGGGGAAAAAAAGTCCGGGAAAAAACAAAAAAAGATTGCATTTTGAAAAAAGTGTGATATAATATTGAAGTACAATAGCCAAATTATCCACATTCAAGGGGTTTACAGTTTATGACGAAAACGAAAAAGATTGTCTGTATCGCACTCGCGCTGCTGATGATCGCCGGCGCAATTTTCTTCGCTGTCTATAATAAGGTAGGGAAGAATTACGATTACGCGAAGATCAAGGATTACTCGAAGTATATCACGATCGGGGAGGTCCTCGGGCTTACGTTCGAGGCGGACGACTGCGAGATCGCCGCCGTGACCGACGACGACGTGCAGAGTCAGATCGCCTCCAATCTGCGGGCGCTGATGACCGACGACGATAAGAACGTGACCGACGTGAACGCCGTGATCGGGACCTACGACGAGGTGTACGTCAACTTCTACGGAAGTTACGTCGACGAGGGTAACGTTACGCATATCTTCGTCGCCGGCTCGCGTATGGATAAGGAGAATCCCGTCGCGCTCTACGTGGAGAGCGGCGCGGCGTCCGAGTATTTCGCCAACTCCCTGAAAGGGAAGAGCCCCAATCCCGGCGCCTATACGCTGAAAGCGACCGATCCGGACGACGAGAACGACGTGATCGACGCCGACGATATCGTGTATATCAACTACACCTGGGTCCGCTACCGCTATCTTGAAGACGGCGTGACCAAGGACGAGAGCACCAAGCAGACCAACTCGACGGTCGACGCCAACACCAACCGCGTGACCACCGAGCTCCGTCTCGACCTTGCGAACGTCCCCGACTATTTCCCCGCGACCTTCAAGGATCAGATCGTCGGGAAGAAGGCGGGCTCGCTCGGCACGCTGACCTTCGATAACGTCGAGGTCGACCTCGGCGGAGAAGAGGAAGTCGTCAAGTTCTGCTACGAGTACACCGTCACCGTCAACCGCGTCATCGGCACCTTCGACGACGCGATCGAGATCCCCTACACCTTCGCCGCCGACGCGACCGACAAGGACCTCGAGGGCAACGCGCTCGCAGGCAAGGACGTCACGTTCCACGTCGTGATCGCCAAATTCAACGACGTGCCGGACCTTGACAAGACCTATCCCGTCGATCCCTCCGACGAGAACTCGGAGCAGATCAACGTCATCAAGTCCAAGCTCAAATTCGACGAGACTTCCTACTATACCGAGAACGTCAAGACCGAGACCGACTGGCTCGCCGAGAACGAGGGCAAGACTCACGACGATTACGTCGAGTATCTGAAGGGTCAGTACGTCGAATACGTCAAGAAACAGCTGATCGATTCCTACGACAGCAAGCGGATGAACGCCGCCGCCAAGCCGATGTGGGAGAAGATCCGCGAACAGGTGACCGCGGTCAACGCTCCGAAGCGCGCCGTGAAGCTCACCAAAAAGGACGTCGAATCCATGTTCAAGTACGTCTTTAACAACGGAACGTTCGAGATCGAGTCGGGCAAGACGGTCTCCTACCGCACGCAGTACGGCAGCTATAAGAAGTTTATGGCGGCGTGCTACACGAACGATTCGGTCATCGAGTCGGTCGGACTTAACGCCAACGCCGCGTACAAGAAGGCGGTCGAGGAAGGCAAGAGTTACGGCGAATGCATCGACGCCGCCGTCACCGAGATCGTGACGAACAAGCTCCTGATGTACGCTCTGTACAACAAGTTCGGCGACGCCGTGAAGGTTGACGAAGCGGAGTTCGAATCCGAAAGAAGCCTGATGTATATGTACTATTATTACGGGCTGTCGAACACGCTTCTGCCCGATTCCTCGATCCGCGAATCGATTATGTTCGACAACGTGATGGAGTATATCTACGACAACGCCAACGTGCAGTGGGAGAGTGAAGGGGCGAATCCCTGATCCGTATTCCCGTTGACAAGACCGTACCGACCCACGACGCGAGGGAAAGGAAACGAAGGTTTCGCCGCGCGGTGTGCGCGGTACGGTCTCTTTTCAGAATAAGAGGAGGGAGCCGACGGTAAATGAAAAAGGTGGAACTGTATACCGACGGGGCTTGCCGGGGAAATCCCGGTCCGGGCGGCTGGGGCTGCATCCTCGTCTGGGGCAAATACCGCCGGGAGCTCTCGGGCGGGGAGGCTTGCACCACCAATAACCGGATGGAGCTGACCGCCGCGATCGAGGGGCTGTCCGCCTTGAAAGAGCCGTGTGAGGTCACGCTGACGTCGGATTCCAAATACCTCGTCGACGCGGCGACGCTCGGGTGGCTCGACGAATGGAAGAAAAAGAACTGGCGCCTGAAATCGCACGGGACGGTCAAAAACCCCGATCTGTGGGAGAAACTTTCGGAATTGCTCGGGGTCCATCGGGTGAGTTTCGTTTGGGTCAAGGGACACGACGGACACCCCGAAAACGAACGCTGCGACTTTCTGGCGACCTCCGAAGCCGACAAGTTCAAGCCGGTGATCGAACCCGAAAATGAAAAGGAAGGCGATACCGTATGAGAAACAGACGCTTGACCCGATCCCTTTCCTTTGCGCTCGCCTTCGTTCTGCTGCTCCTGCTTGCTTCCTGCGGCTTTTCCTACGAAAAGAGCAAGATGTCGAAATACGTCAGGATGGCGCGGGAGGACTATTACGGGGTCAGCGTTTCGATCCCCGCGGCAAAAGAGGTGACCGAGGACGATATCGACCTCGAGATCCGCACCTTCCGCCTCGAACTCCGGACGCTCGTGTCCGAGGGAGAACTGACCACCCACGCCAAGTGGGGCGACACCGTGAACCTCTACTATCACATCACGGTCGAGGGAGAGGGCGGGGGATTCCTTCCGCCTGCCGATTTCTCCAATATGACCGACGACGCGCCCCACGGCTTTATCCTCGGGGGCGAGATCCTGCCTAAAGCTTTTGAAAACGCCCTGATCGACCACGCCGCGATCGAGACCCATTACGTCCCCACGACCGACACGGAGCAGACCGTCGGGGAAACCGACGTGGTCTATCTGGATATCTCCTACCGCTACACCGACGGCGAAAACGTCACGACGGGCACCACCTACGGCGCGCGGCTCGACCTTGCGGAGAACGCCGTCGCCGCCGCCGCGCTCGCGGGGCTCTGCCCCGGGGACAATTTCGACCGCGGGATGGAGACGGGAGAACCGATGGTTTTCGACTGGGACGGCGACGGGGAAAACGAGACGCTCGCTATGTCGGGTACGCTCGCGTCGATCTCCCGGGGCGAGATCCTCGGACGGATCGAAGCCGATATCGAGGACGACTATTTCGACGAGATCCTCGCGGGCAAGCGCGCGGTCCTGCAGTACGCGATCCGGACCGTCGACCTCTATTCGGTCCCCGAGATCACCGAGGAGCTTCTTCAGGAGAACGTCCCCGAGTTCAAGCTCTCGGAGGGCGGGGATCTTGACGAGGAGTTCCGCGACTACGTCTATCAGCTGCTTGTAAGCGAATCCCGCCGGGAATGGCAGGCGACGATCGAGGAGAAGCTTTGGGAGCGCTTCGATTCGCTCGACTGCATCAAAAAGTATCCCGCCGCCGCGCTCCGCGAGGAGACGGAGGAGCAGGAAAAACAGCTTGAACGGCTCTACGAATACTACGGCGCGCTCCTTGAAGAGGAGTACGGGATCAATCCGTTTGAGTCGGTCGAGGATTTCGGATACGCGTATTACGAGCTGGACGGCACCGTTTACGACAACGTGCACGAATACTTGAAAAAAGAGGTCGTGCCCTACACGGTCAAGCAGAAATTGATCATCTATTATATCGCCGAACGCGAGGGCTGGAAGATGACCGAGGAGGAGTACCAAGCCGAACTCCCGAACCAGCTCACCTACTACGCCGGGACCGAGGGCGTCACGACCGCCGAGATCATGTCGAAGTACGGCGAGAGTTTCTTCCGCCAGGCGATCCAGTACAACAAGGTTTTAACCAATCTCGTCGCCGCCGCCGTGATTGAGTGACGGGGGCGACGCCCCAACAAAAAGAAAGGAGGTCCCGATGGAGTCCATTAAACGCAAACTATCTCCCTTTCATATCATCATACTCGGCTTTACGGCAGTCATCCTGATCGGGACGTTCCTGCTCGCGCTTCCCTTCGCCTCGAAAGCGGGGGGATGGACGTCGTTCATCGACGCGCTGTTCACCTCCACGTCCGCCGTCTGCGTGACGGGGCTGGTCGTGCTGGACACCGCGACGGGATGGACGACGTTCGGACAGATCGTGATCCTCTGCCTCATCCAGATCGGCGGGATAGGAGTGGTGACCATCGCCGTATCTCTCGCGGCTCTGTCGGGGAGAAAGATCGGCATTTTCAGCCGCGAGACCATCAAGAACGCGATTTCCGCGCCCAGCGTCGGCGGGATCGTGCACCTGACCGGATTCATCGTCAAGGGGTGCTTCCTGATCGAGGGGATCGGGGCTTTGATCATGCTCCCGTTCTTCTGTATCGACTACGGCGCCGCGGGGATCTGGATGGCAATCTTCCATTCGGTCTCGGCGTTCTGCAACGCGGGATTCGACGTGATGGGGAATAAGACCGGAGAGTACTCGTCGCTGACCGGATACGTTGCGCACCCGGTCATCAATATCACGGTGATCCTTCTGATCGTCATCGGCGGGATCGGATTCCTCGTTTGGGAGGACATCATCACGAACAAATGGCGCTTCCGGAAGTACCGGACCCAGAGCAAGATCGTGCTTTCGGTCTCGGGCATCCTGATCCTTCTGCCCGCTCTGTATTTCTTCTTCTTCGAGTGCTCCGACCTTTCGTTCGGGCGCCGGCTGGCGGCGGCGATCTTCCAGGCGGTCACGCCGCGTACGGCGGGATTCAACACGCTGGACCTGGTCGCGTTTTCCGGGGTCGGGCGAGGGATCGTGATCGTGCTTATGCTGATCGGCGGTTCTCCCGGATCCACCGCGGGAGGTATGAAGACGACCACCGTTGCGGTGCTGTTCGCCTCCACGATCGCGGTCTTCCGCAAAAAGGACAACGCCGAGCTGATGAAGCGCCGGATCGACGACGCGACCGTCAAGACCGCCGCCGCGATCCTTCTCTTGTACGTCACGGTGTTTCTTTCGAGCGGGATGGTCATCAGCGCGGTCGAGGGACTGCCGATCGGGGATTGCCTGTTTGAATCGGCGTCCGCCGTCGGTACGGTCGGGCTCTCGCTCGGGGTCACGCAACAGATCGGGATCGTATCCAAACTCATTTTGATCGTTTGTATGTTTTTCGGACGCGTAGGCGGACTTACGCTGATCTACGCCGCGTTCGGCGGCAACAGAAAACAGGTCGCGAAACTGCCGCTGGACGTCGTTTCCGTGGGATAAGGAGGAACCTTTATGAAACTCAAATCGGTACTGCTGGTCGGGCTCGGAAGATTCGGGATGAACATCGCCCGCAAACTGAACGAACTCGGACACGAGGTCATGGCGATCGACAGCAACGAGGAGCGGGTCAACGAGGTGATGGACTTCGTGACCAACGCGCAGATCGGGAACAGCACGAACGAGGCATTTCTGCGCTCGCTCGGCGTGAAGGATTACGACGTCTGCATCGTGACCATCGGCGGCGATTTCCAGAGCTCGCTCGAAACCACCTGCCTTTTGAAAGAACTCGGGGCGAAGAAGGTCGTCGCGCGCGCCGAACAGGACGTTCAGGCGAAGTTTTTGCTCCGCAACGGCGCGGACGAGGTCATCTATCCCGAAAAGCAGCTCGGCGAATGGACGGCGATCCGGTACAGCGCCGACAACGTCCTCGACTACATCAATCTCGAGGGTCCCTGCGCGATCTTCGAGGTCGAGGTCCCGCGCGAATGGCAGGGGAAGACCATCGCCGGGATCGACATCCGCAAAAAGTTCGGCGTCAACATCATCGCGATCCGCGAAAAGGGCGTGGTCAATCCCGTCGTGACCCCGGACACGGTCCTGTCGAGGGATATCACTCTGCTCGCCCTCGGTGAGTTCAACGCGCTGAAAAAGTGCTTTAATATTTGAAGCGGTTATGAGTTGCGCCGCAGCGCAACGTTATGATGCTCCTTCGGAGCAGTTATGAGATTGCCGCCCGTTTGCGGGCGGCAATCGTTATAAGCAGACCGCGCCGATTTCGGCGCGGTCTGCGTTTTCGGATCGTCGGAATTCTGTTTCAGCGGAGAGGGCGCTTCCCCGTATCGTTCTTAAAGTACTGATACAGAACGCAGGGGATCATGCCGTTGTAGAGCTTCCGCGTTTTATCGGCGCGTTTGCCGTAGAAGGATTCGAAGTTCGGAAGCGACGAGATGATATAGACCTGCCACGGAGCGAGATCGCGGAAGTGCCGTCCCAGCTCGCGGGTGAGCGCTTCGACCTCGGGTTGGGTCATCATCCGCTCGCCGTAGGGGGGGTTGGTGACGACGGTCCCTCTCCGTCCCGGAGCGGAGATGGTTCTCGCGTCGGCTTCAAACGCGCGGATCAGGTCCGATACGCCCGCGCGTTTGGCGTTCTCCCCCGTGAGGGCGACGGCGGCGGGGTCGATGTCGGACGCGTAGACCTCAAACTTGGTTTGGACGATCCCGTCGCGCGCTTCTTCCCTCGCCGAGAGCCAGACGCTTTTCGGGATGGCGGGGAAGCGTTCTGCCGCGAAACGGCGGCGCGCGCCGGGGGCGATCTTTTTCATCTGCATCGCCGCTTCGATCGCGATGGTGCCCGACCCGCACATGGGATCCCAGAAAAGCACCTCCTCCCGCGGGCGGGAGATCGCGGCGATGGCGGCGGCGAGGGTCTCGCGGATGGGGGCGGCGTTGGCTTCGGGACGGTACCCCCTCTTATGAAGAGGGTCGCCCGAGGTGTCGATCATCAGGGTCGCCTCGTCCTTCAAGATGAAGAACTCGATCTGATAGGTCACGCCGGTCTCGGGAAAACGCGTCAGCCCGTAGACCGACGAGAGCCGGTCGACCACCGCCCGCTTCACGATCTTCTGACAGTCGGGGATCGAAAAGAGCTTGCTCTTGATCGAGTGCCCCTTGACCGGGAAGGCGTCGTCCCGCCCGATCCATACTTCCCACGGGAGCGCCTTGGTCCCCTCGAACAGATCGTCGAAGGTGTCGGCGCGGAAGCGCCCGAGATTGATGAACACGCGCTCTGCGTAGCGGAGAAACACGTTCGAGAGGGCGATCGCCTCCTCGTCCCCGCGGTAGGTGATCCGCCCGTCGATGGTCTCGACCCGGTCGTACCCGAGCGCCTCGATCTCCTCGCCCAGCAGGTGTTCCAGCCCGAACAGGCAGGTCGCGGTCAGGGTAACGTTCATGCTTCTCCCCCGTCGGGGCGCCCTTCGCCCTCGAAGATCAGACCGTCAAACGCCTCGGGAGACGCGGAAAGATCCTCCTTCGTTTTTACCGTCCACGAGACGGTCGGAACGCCGTAGATCTTCCGCAGCCTTAAAAACGAGCGGTCGTCGCGGTCCCCGATCCGGTAGGCAATGAAGTCGGGGCGTCCGCGGAAGTTCAGAAGGAAGCGCTGCAGGATGAAATACTTGAGTTTCCCCTTGTACTTGTCGTGGCGCAGATACGCCATCGCGAGCTGTCCGCGCAGGACGTTCGGGCGGTTCTTTCTGAACCACGCGATGGCGAGCGGGTTGAAGGACTCGACCCAGTATTCGCCGTCGTACTTGTCGAGCAGTTCTGCGGCTTTGGCGCAGGTCAGATCAAACGCCGGGTCCTCGCCCTTGATCTCGACCAAAATCGGCACGCGCCCTCCGATGACCTTCAGCACCTCGGCGAAGGTCGGGACGCCGATCCCCTCCTGACCGAACAGGGGGGTGGTCGCCAGTTTTTCAAGCGGGTAGTCGCGGGTCGAACCGGGAAGCCCGCAGACGCGTTCGAGGGTCTGATCGTGGAAGACCACGGGGATCCCGTCGGAGGAGAGCTGCACGTCGAGTTCGACCCCGTAGCCCGCCTCGACGGCGGCTTGGAACGCGGGGAGCGAGTTTTCGGGTACTTCCGGATTCTTGTGGAGCCCTCTGTGGGCAAGCTCCAATCCCTTAAAGCGTTCGATCCCCTCCCGCGGTTTGGCGGGAGCGGTCATATAGCGGAAGAGAAGCCATCCGCAAAGGAAGAGCAGGGCGAGCCCGCCGAACGCGGAGAGCAGGGCGATCTGAGTGGGGGTCATACGGTTTCCTCCGTTTTGTCGACCGGCGGCAGGACTTCGCGGTTATCGCCGCGCCGGACGAAGATCATGGTGATAAGGGCGCAGAAAATGCAGATCGAGGCGTAGGGGAAGAGCGAGGTCATCCCGATCTTGTCCATAAAGAATCCCGAAAGGATCGGGGTCAGGGTCTGCGCCGCCATCGAGGCGGTGTAGTAGTAGCCGGTATATTTGCCGACGTTGTCCGCGCTGCAGAGCTCGACCACCATCGGAAAGCTGTTGACGTTGATCGCCGCCCAGCCGATCCCGGCGGTGCAGAACAGGACGTTGACCAGCAGCGCCGGACTGTTCATTCGTAAGAACGAGCAGAACGAGAAGGCGACGGTCATCATGATCACGCCCGCGAGGATCATCCGTTTCCGTCCGAGCTTCGCGGAGAGGAAACCGATCGGCAGGAACGCGAGGATGGTCACGCCCTGCGCGAGCAGCAGCGTCAGGTTGTAGTCGAGCCCCAGGATCTTGCCGGCGTAGACCGAATACTTGCTGGTGACGGCGTTGTAGCCCATGTACCAGAAGACCACCGACGCAAGGATCAGGAGCAGGGGGAGCAGCGCCCCGGTCCCGCCGTGCTTTGCCGCTTCGCGTTTGGCTTCGTCGAGTTCGCTTTCCACCTCGGACGAGATCCCGAGCCGACGGCTTTCCTCTTCCATTTCACGCACGTAGCGCGGTTCCCTCACGAAGGCGAGGAAGACCGCGAGCGAGACCGCCATCAAGGCGGCGACGATGAGGAAGAACGTGCCGTAGTGCATCAGGTCGTTTTCGGGCTTGCCGGTCCCGAGTACCAGCCCGAGCGCGAGGGTCAGGATGCCGCCGACCGCGCCCATCAGGTTGATGACGGCGTTCGCCTTCGAGCGCAGCGGCTTGATGGTCACGTCGGGCATCAGGGCGACGGCGGGGGAGCGGAAGACCGACATCGAAAGGAGCAGAAGGATCAGCGCCCCCATAAAGAGGATCAAGGGCGCGGGGTTCGCTTTGGTCACGATCTTGGCGTACGCCTGCCGCGCCGGGATCACGTAGTCGGTCTGCCCCTCCGAGGGGTCGCCGTTCTCGTCGGTCAGCGGGATCGACGTGAACGCCTCTTTGGTCGTAAAGAGATCCTGCAGGGGGACTTTTTCCGAACCGTTCGGATCCTTGATCGCGGGGTTGGCGTCCCAGACCTCGGAGAGCTGGGCTTCCCGGTCTGCGGGGTCGGCGTCCGAAAGGTTCTGCAACTGCATCCGGTCGGAGAGCGAGAGCGGGAAGATCAGGGCGATCGCCACGACGGTCCCGATCAGAATGAACGGGGTTCGCCGCCCCATCTTCGAGCAGCACTTGTCCGAGAGGGCGCCGAACAGCGGGAGCATAAAGAGCGCGACGATATTGTCGAGCGCCATGATCACGCCCGACGCGGTCTGCGACATCCCGAACTTGTCGGTCAGGATCTTCGGGATCAGCGTGTCGTACGCCTGCCAGAACAGGCAGATCAGGAAAAAGGCGAAACCGACCAGCACGGTCCTCCTGTAATTCAGTTTCACGGGAACCTCCTTCGGGGCGACGCCCTTTGTTTCTATCGTCTCTATTATACTATTTGTTTCCTCTCTTGTCAATTTGTAACGGCGAAAAGCCGCCCTTTTTTCGGGGGGCGGAGCGAATCCCCCGCGGCGGATTGACAAGAGGGAGGAAAAAGGATATAATATCATCGGAGTTTCGTCGGACGAACGGCGAAAAACGAAAGGAAGGAGGACGGCAAAATGAAATTGATCCGTATCCTGCCCGGCTGTCCTCCCCCCGAATCGGGACGGACGGTCGCGGCGCTCGGCTTCTTCGACGGGGTGCATATCGGACACCGCCGCCTGCTCGACAGAGTGGCGGAGACCGCCGCGTCGCGGGGGCTGATCCCCTCTGTCTTTACCTTCTCGGACGACGCGATCGCGTTCAAACCCGACGCGGCGCGCCTGACCGACTTTTCGGAAAAACTCGACCTTTTCCGCGCGGCGGGGATCGAACGGGTCTACGCCGCCGACTTCCCGGCGCTTTCGGGACTTTCCCCGGAAAAGTTCGTTTCACAGATCTTGATCGGCTGCCTGAACGTTTCGGTCGCGGTCTGCGGCTTCAATTTCCGCTTCGGCGCCCGCGCCGCGGGCGACAGCGAAGCTTTGGTCCGCCTGATGCGCGCGGCGGGCGGGGAAGCCGAGGTCATCGCCTCGACCCTGCTCGACGGCGCGGTGGTCAGCTCATCCGCGATCCGATCCGCTCTCGCTTTGGGCGACGTGGACCTTGCCAACCGGATGCTCGGGCGCCCCTACGCGCTTTCGGGCGTCGTGGAGCACGGACGGGGCTACGGACACACCGAGGGTATCCCGACCGTCAACCTGCCGCTCGCGCCGCATCTCGCGATCCCGCGCAAGGGCGTTTACCGTTCGCGCGTGACGGTCGACGGCACGGGCTATCCCGCGGTCTCCAACGTCGGCACAAGACCGACCTTCGGCGGGGACGCGGTCAACTGCGAAAGCTATCTGCTCGACTACGACGGCGCCGACCTGTACGGGAAGACGGTGTCGGTCGAGCTGCTCGCGTTTCTGCGCGACGAAAAGAAGTTCGATACCCCGGAGGAACTCTACCGCCAGATCGAACGCGATATCGCCCTGGCGAAGGGCTGAAAAGAGGGAACGATGGAACAGGCGGAGTGGACGAAACTGACCGTGCGCGCGTCCCGCGAGGATCTCGACGTGGTGACGGCGGTGATGGGGATGCTCGACAACGGGCTGATGATCGAGGATTACAGCGACTTTCCCTTTGAAACGGGGATGTACGGGGATCTTGTCGACGAGAGCATCAAGAACGCCGATCTTTCGCGGATCGCGGTATCGGTCTTCGTCGCGCGTGAAAAAAATCTTACCGAATATATCGCGTTCCTCCGCGAGCGTTTTGCGTTTGCGGGGATCGAATGGGAATACGAATGCGAGGGTCTTTGCGAGGAGGATTGGGCGGAATCCTGGAAACAGTACTATCACCCCATCCCGCTCGGACGGATCACCATCGTTCCCGCATGGCAGGACTATTCCGCAAAGGACGGCGAGATCGTCGTGCGGATGGACCCCGGTATGGCGTTCGGCGCGGGCACGCACGAGACCACGCGGCTCGCGGTGCTGCTGCTTGAAGAAACCCTTGCGGGCGGCGAAAAAGTGCTGGACGTCGGGACCGGGAGCGGGATCCTTGCGATCGTATCCGAAAAGCTCGGCGCGTCGCTCGTCCGCGGGTACGACATCGACCCGGTGGCGGTCCGCGTGGCAAGGGAGAACGCCGAAGAAAACGGCGCGAAAAACGTTTCGTTCGGCACGTCCGACCTGCTCGCGTCGGTCGAAAAACCGGAGGGCGGCTACGATCTCGCCGTCGCCAACATCGTCGCGGACGTGCTTCTCCGGATGGCGCCCGATCTGCCGGCTTGCCTCCGTCCCGGCGCGCGTCTGATCTGCTCCGGGATCATCGAGCCGCGTCTGCCCGAGCTTCGCGCCGGGATGACCGCCGCCGGATTTAAGGAAGAAAAGATCGTCTCCGAAAACGACTGGTACGCGCTCCGCTTCGTTCTGACGGAGAAGTAAGGAGGGAAGTATGCCGAGATTCTTTACGGACGAGTCCGCCGTTTCGGGGAACCTCGTCGTGATCGCGGGCGCCGACGCGCACCACGTCGCCCGCTCGCTCCGGATGGCGGTCGGGGACGGGATCACGGTCTGCACGACGGCGGGGAGGGAGCTCTCCTGCCGCCTGACCCGCATCCGCGACGACCTCTGCGAAGCGGAGATCTTATCGGAACGCGCAGCCGCGGGCGAATCCCCCGTCGCGATCAAGCTCTTCGTCGCCTACCCGAAGGGAGACAAGCTTGAGACGGTCGTGCAGAAGGCGACCGAGCTCGGAGCCGTCTCGGTCACGCCCTTCGCGTCAACTTTCGTCGTGCGCAAGCCCCGCCCCGAAAAGATCGGCTCCGAGACCGAGCGGCTGAACCGGATCGCGGAGGAAGCGGCGAAACAGTGCCGCCGCGGCGCGATCCCGACCGTCACGCCCCCGCTCTCCTTCAAAGAGATGCTGGACGAGGCGAAGAAAACCGACCTGCCCCTTTTCTGCTACGAGGGAGAGGGGACGCGTCCCCTGCCCGAACTGCTGCCCGACGTCCCGCCCAAGAGCGTTTCGGTGATCGTGGGGTCGGAGGGCGGTTTCTCCGAAGAGGAAGCGGAGGCGGCGAAAACGGCGGGGTTCCTGCTCGCCGGGCTCGGAAAACGCATCCTGCGCTGCGAGACCGCGCCCCTCTTCGCCCTCTCCTGCCTTGCGTTCCGCTACGAACTCTGAACGGGCTATCGTCACTTTGCTGAAAAAGTTTTTGATTTTTTGTGACTTTTTTACGATAGACTATTGATATTTGACAAAAAAAGATGTAAAATATAAGTCAGACTA
>JAGCYR010000092.1 GCA_017960705.1 Clostridia bacterium
TCGATCCACTCGGCTCTGCCTGACCAGATCGCCGTCCCGCCGAAAAGAGAGACCGCGACGTCCGAGCCGAGACCCGCCGCAACAAGGGCAAGACGGTCGGAGGATAACGGTTCGTCGACCAGCCGGTTCAGGGCGCGGAGGGTAGCCGCGGCATCCGCGCTCCCGCCTCCGAGACCCGCCTGGGTCGGGATATTCTTTGCAAGTGAAATCGAGACCGAAAAACGCTTGCCGAGGGCGTTAAAGAACGCTTCCGCAGCGCGGACGACGAGGTTGGTTGGGTCTTCCGGGACGGGATAATCCCCGGAAATCGACAATTTAATTCCGGGCAGAAGAGTTTTTTCAGCCCGAACGCTCAATTTGTCGGAGAGCGAGACGGTTTCCATCAAGGTCACGATATCGTGATACCCGTCCGCCCTTTTTTGACCCACCGACAGCGTCAGATTGACCTTTGCCGGGGCGATTTCCATCACCTGTTCGCGTTTCATATCAGAGCGGTTTGCCGTTCTCGTCGACGATATAGTGGGCGCCGACGCTGTGCTGGCGTTCGAGAGCCGACGTAACGATACCGTCGGCGACGGTGATCATATTGAAGAGTTCGAATTCCTCGACGGTCTGGAGGGTCGCCTCGTCCATTTCGGAAAACATCTTGTCGATCTCGGCTTTCGCGTGCAGAAGCCCTTCCCTCGTTTTGACCGCTCCCGCGTATTTGCTCATCAGTTTGCGGAGCATTTCGTGTCTGCCGGAGATCTCGGCGCGCGAGATGATCCCGCCGTCGGTCGACGCCTCGCCCTTAATACTGATTCTATCGGGTCCCTTGCGCGTACATTCGTCGATATGACGCGCGACGCGGCGCCCGAACACCAGGCATTCCAGCATCGAGTTGCTCGCGAGCCGATTGGCGCCGTGGATGCCCGTGCAGGCGCACTCGCCCGCGGCGTAAAGCCCGTCGATATTCGTCATACCGTTCAGATCCGCGACGATACCGCCCATAAAGTAATGCTGAGCGGGATGGATCGGGATGGGCTGCGACGGGACGTCGATCCCTTCCTCCTTGCATCTGGCGTAGATGGTCGGGAAACGGTGGGAGAAAAAGTCCTCGGTCATCTTCGACACGTCGAGCAGCGCGTATTCGTCGCCGGTCCTTTCCATATCGGCAAGGATCGCCCGCGTCACGATATCCCGCGGAGCGAGATCCTTCAGCCGATGGACGTTCTCCATAATCGGTTCGCCGCGCAGATTCAGAAGCGTTCCGCCCTCGCCGCGTACCGCCTCGCTGATCAGGAACAGGCGGCTCTTGTCGCGGTGGGAGATCAGGGTCGTCGGGTGAAACTGCACCATCTCCATAAGGTCGGTCTTGACGCCCGCACGGATGCCCGCCGCGATGCCGTCGCCGATCGAACCGCGCGGATTGGTGGTATAGCGGTAAATATGCCCGATCCCGCCCGTCGCGAGCAGGATATTCGAGCAAACGACGATCTTCGGCGCGCCGTCGTAGATCAGGGCGCCCACGACCGCGTTGTTTTCGGTCAGAATGTCGATCAGATACGAGCTGAAACGAACTTCGATATTCGGACGGTCCATCACGAGCTGACCGAGACGCTTGGTGGTCTCGCGCCCCGTGGCGTCGCCGCCGCAGTGCACGATCCGGCGGCAGGAATGTCCGCCCTCGCGCCCGATCTGCAGTTCCCCCTCCGGGTTGGTATCGAACGGAACGTCCATTTCAACAAGTTCGCGGATATTTTCGGGTCCCTCGGAGACAAGGACGCGCACCGCCTCCTCGTTGCAGAGCCCGGCTCCGGCTTCGAGAGTGTCGGCGACGTGCGATTCAATATTGTCGGTGGGGGAAATGACCGCAGCGATCCCGCCCTGTGCGAGCCAGGAATTGCTCTTTTCGATCTTGTCGGTCTTGGTGATGACCATGCACGAGAGCGACTCGGAGATATGCAAGGCGGCGTAAAGCCCCGCGATGCCGCTCCCGACGATCAGAACGTCGGTCTTGACCTGTTCGAGCCGTTCGGCGTCAAAGTTCAGAAGATAGCGTCTCATTCGATCCCTCTTTCGCTTCCGGTCAGTTTTTCAGCGAGGTGAATTTCAGGCTGATATCCAGCGCCTTGACCGAGTGGGTCAGCGCGCCGATACTGATGACGTCGACGCCGGTCTGTGCCACTTCCAAAAGGTCGCGGCGACCCATATTCCCCGACGCCTCGGTGATGGCGCGGCCCGCGATGATCCCGACCGCCTCTTTCATCATAGGGCAATCCATATTGTCGAGCATGATGATATCGGCGCCGGCGGCGACCGCCTCGCGCACCTGATCGAGCGTTTCGGTCTCGACCTCGATCTTCAGCGTATGGGGAGCGCGGAGACGAGCGGAGTTGATCGCAGCCGTGATGCCGCCCGCGGCGACGATGTGGTTATCCTTGATCAGGATACCGTCGGAGAGACCGAACCGGTGGCTTGCGCCTCCGCCGATCCGGACGGCGTATTTTTCAAGGATACGGAGACCAGGCGTGGTCTTTCTCGTCTCGGTGATGCGCACTTTGGTACCGGCGACCGCCTCCACGGCTTTGCGCGTGCAGGTGGCGATGCCGGACAGATGCTGCAGAAGATTCAGCCCGACGCGTTCGCCCGAGAGGATCGCGACGGCGTTCCCGGAGACGGTCGCGATCACGTCGCCCCGCTTGACGAAATCCCCGTCGTTTGCCTTGGGCGTATATTCCACGTCCGAACCGATCGCGTCAAAGACGCGGCGAACGATGTCGAGACCGCAGACGACGCCGTCGTCCTTCATCACGTAGTTACCGGTGATCACGGCATTCGGACTGACGGTCGACGCGGTCGTGATATCCCCCGTTCCGATGTCCTCGCGGAGGGCGTTCCTGATCAATTTGTCGATGTCGTCCGACATGAGAATCTCTTTCATCTTCGGTTTCCTTTATTCTTTTTTTTCGCGGGCGGGATCACGCATATTGCCGCCTGAACACCCTATTCCCACAGTTTATCACGTTAGATTATACTACATTTTTTCACGGATTGCAACTCCCATTGTAAACAAAACTGTTTTTCCGGGTCGCGATTTTTTCGGCAAAAGGATTGAAATAGCGTTAAGTTTATTATATAATGGAATCGGCGAAACCAATCGAAAGGGACCGTTATGTTCAAGATCCATTGGAATAAAAAGAATACGA
>JAGCYR010000093.1 GCA_017960705.1 Clostridia bacterium
GCATATCGTCTCCGACGCGATCGAGCATCACGCGGTTCTGCACACCCTGAAACGCCTGGAGCGCGAGGGGTTTGAAGTGACGCTCGTTCCGGTGACGCCCGCCGGCTTGGTCGAACCCGAAGCGATCGCGGCGGCGATCCGGGAGGACACCTGTCTTGTGACGGTGATGACGGCGAACAACGAGATCGGGACGATCCAGCCGATAAAGGAGATCGGAAAGATCTGTCGGGCGCGGGGCGTGGTTTTCCACACCGACGCGGTGCAGGCGGTCGGGCATATCCCGCTCTCGGTCGGGGAACTCGGGGTCGATCTGCTCTCGGCGTCGGCGCACAAGTTCCACGGGCCGAAGGGGGTCGGGTTCCTCTACGCGAAGCGCGGCGCGCCTCTCTCGAGTCTGATCGAGGGCGGGGCGCAGGAGCGCGGCAGGCGCGCGGGAACCGAGAACGTGGCGGGCGTGGTCGCCATGGCGGCAGCGCTTGAAGAGGCGGCCGCGGGGATCGACGGCAACGCGAAGCGCTTGATCCCTCTGCGCGACCGTTTGATCGCGGGGCTTGCGAAGATCCCGCACGGGGCTCTGAACGGCGACCCGGTCAGGCGGCTGCCGTCAAACGTGAATTTCTGTTTTGAGGGGATCGAGGGCGAGTCGCTTCTGCTCCTGCTCGATGATCGCGGGATCGCGGCTTCGTCGGGGTCGGCGTGTACGTCGGGATCGCTCGATCCGAGCCACGTTCTGCTCGCGATCGGACGGCCGCACGGGGTGGCGCACGGGTCGCTCCGGCTCTCGCTCGGGGAGGACGTGACAGAAGCCGAGGTCGACTATATGATCGCGGAGGTCGCGGACGTGGTCTCGTATCTGCGGGGGTTTTCGCCGGTCTGGCGCGATCTTGTCGACGGGAAAAGCGAGTTTGTATTATAAGGAGGGAAAACAAATGGCACTCTACAGCGAAAAGGTGATGGATCATTTCCGCAACCCCCGGAACGTCGGGGTGATCGAGGACGCCGACGGCGTCGGCGAGGTCGGGAACGCCAAGTGCGGGGATATTATGAAGATCTATTTGAAGATCGAGGACGGGATCGTTCTGGACGTGAAGTTCGAGACCTTCGGGTGCGCCAGCGCCGTCGCCTCCAGTTCGATGGCGACCGAGCTGATCAAGGGAAAGCCGGTCTCGGAAGCGCTGAAACTCACCAATCAGGCGGTCGCGGAGGCGCTCGACGGGCTGCCCGCCTATAAGATGCACTGCTCGGTGCTCGCCGAGGAAGCCATCAAAAACGCCCTCGAGGATTACTATAAAAAGCATCCGGAGGCAAGGGAAGACGCGGAGTAACGACGGGGATTACGAGGGGTTACGGGGGCTTGCGCTTTCTTGGAAGAAAGCTTGGCAAAGAACTTCATCAAAGGAATAATAATGAAGTTAGCAAAACGGCGTTGCGACGCCGTTTTGCGGTTCTATAGACGGGACTACGGAGATCGTCTTCTCTGTGGGCGGGACGCCGAAGACGCCGTCCCCTACAACGGGAGATGCCGGGGTTCGGATAGGAGTTCCCCGGCGTGAGCTTGCGAGCGTCGGGGGTTCCTGCGCCGTCCCGGGGCTTTCTGCAAAAATGAAAAAACGCTCCGTTTCCGGCTTGACCGAAGGCGGGGCGCTTTATTGTTTGTCTTTTGTCGGCGAGTCGTCGGGGACGTACGTCGCAACGTCGGAGAGGGAGCAGCCGAGGATCCGGCACAGCGCGTCAAGCGTGTAGGTGCTGACGTTCTCGTTCTTCCGCAACCGGTCGAGCTGCCCCGTGCTGATCCCGTACTGTCGGATCAGTTTGTATTGGGAGATCCCGCGTTCTTTCAGCGTTTCCCACAGTTTCGTGTAGACGATCATAGCCGCTCCTTTTCTTTCTTCAACGGTGTTTTTTCCTACACTTTTATTATAATTCATACTTTTCTCTTGACAATTGCCCGAAATCGGGCTATAATGGGGTTGCGCAATCCGATAAATAAAGAAAGGAGAGAATCAAGAAACCCATTTCCCCCTCGCGCACGATCCAAACAAAAAAATAAATCAGGAGAAAAAATGAAAGTCATGAAGAATACCATTATCAAAACGATCGTTTTTATCGGCTTCCTCGTCACGGTTCTGGGCGTGATCCTCGATCCGCTGATTGCCGAAGACTCCGCTACGGTTGCGGGCGTGTTTGTCCTTGTTCCGTTTCTCCCCCTGTACATTATTCTCGCTTCGGTTTTCGGCGTTGCGTTCGTCCACTCGAAAAGCGAGACGCTTGCCAACGTCGGCTACGGGTTAATGGCGTTCGGCGGCGCAATCGGTATCGGCCTGCTCGCGCGGGTTGATTACTTTTCGCTGATTGTGATTCCAGTCGGACTGATTATTATGTTCGTCGGATCGGTTTTGAAAGCGGTAGTTTTGGTTGTTGGCTTTTTCGGGTTCGTTAAGGCGGACACGGACGGAAGAGAGCCCTCCGATGACATCGTCGGCACGCTTACCAAGTATAAGGAACTCGAGAACGACGGCGTTCTTTCCGAAGAGGAATTCGGAAAACTGAAGACCGGGCTTGTCGAAAGAAAAAAGACCGGCAAGGTCACGATCGAGGATTTGAAAAAGTGGAGGAAACTGGTGGATCAGAAGGTGATCTCCGAAGAGGAGTTTGCCGCAATGAAAGCCAATTTCTTTGCCGAATAATCCGTTAGAAACAGAATCCCTCCGGGAGAGCGATCTTCCGGAGGTTTTTTTCGTGCGAGTTTGCGGGGGATCCCGTTGACAGTTCTTTCGGATTGGGGTATAATAGAACGGAAAACAACGCAAGGGGTGAGCGGTATGACGGGAGAGTTCCGGGAGAAGGCGCGGCTGCTGGACGAGGCGGCGATGGATCGCGCGATCACGCGGCTGAGCCACGAGATCCTCGAAAAGAACAACGGCGCCGAGAACGTCGTGCTGATCGGCATCCGCCGCCGCGGGTATCCGCTGGCGCTCCGGATCGCGGGGAAGATCAGGGCGATCGAGGGCGTGGAGGTTCCCGTCGGGGCGATGGACATCACCTTTTACCGCGACGATCTCTCCAAAAAGAACGATCAGCCGGTCGTCTCGGAGACCGAGATCCCCTTTGACGTGAACGGGAAGACCGTGGTTTTGGTGGACGACGTGATCTTCACCGGGCGGACGGTGCGCGCCGCGATCGACGGTCTGTTCGATCTCGGAAGACCCGGCGCCGTGCGGCTCGCGGTCATGATCGACCGGGGGCTTCGCGAACTGCCCTTCCGACCCGACTTCGTCGGAAAGAACATCCCGACCTCGCACGCCGAGATGATCCGCGTCAGGGTCAGGGAGTTCGACGGGGAGGATTCGGTCGCGATCCTGCAGCAGGTAAACGAGGGGGAAGCTTGATGAACGATCAATACAACGAAAACGGGGAGAACCGCCAAGAGGAGCCCGAGCGGGTGTATATCCCCTATCCGCCGAACCCCGGCTCCGAGCCCGTCCCGGGAGGGGGTTTCGGCACGACGGCGCTGATCTTCTCGATCCTGTCCGTCCTTTTGTCCGGCTGTCTTGCGCCGATCTCGATCGTCCTCTCGATCCTTTCCTTCGTCTGGCTCCGCCGTTACCGCGAAGCGGGAGGCGACGCGAGAGGGAGCTCGGTCGCGGCGGCTCTGCTCGCGGGGCTTGGGATCGTGTTCGCCGTTCTGACGGTGATCCTGATCGCGGTCGCGTTCATTACCAAAGACCCGAACTCGATCTACGGGTACCTTTATCAATTGGAAGCGTAAAATTTATGAGTTGCGCTGCGGCGCAACGTTATGAAGCTCCTTCGGAGAAGTTATGAGATTGCCGCCTGCACGCAGGCGGCAATCGTTGTGAGTTTCCCGCGAAGAACGGCGCGGGAGGGAATCCCCGAACCGCAGACGGTTTTCATCCTTAATCAGCGTTTAACAATGCAAGGAATTTGCA
>JAGCYR010000094.1 GCA_017960705.1 Clostridia bacterium
GAATGGGAATAAGGGAAAAGGAGAAAACGATATGACAAAGTATATATTCGTGACGGGAGGCGTGGTCTCCGGACTCGTTAAGGGGATCACCGCCGCGTCGCTCGGCAGACTGCTGAAAGCCCGCGGGCTGAAGGTCGCGGCGCAGAAACTCGACCCGTACATCAACGTCGACCCCGGCACCATGAGCCCGTATCAGCACGGCGAGGTCTACGTCACCGAGGACGGCGCGGAGACCGACCTTGACCTCGGTCACTACGAACGGTTCATCGACGAGGATCTGAACAAGTTTTCCAACCTGACGACCGGCAAGGTCTACTGGAACGTGCTGAACAAGGAACGCCGCGGCGAGTATCTCGGCTCGACGGTGCAGGTCATCCCGCACGTCACGAACGAGATCAAGGAATTCGTCTACAACGTCGGAAAGCACTCCGACGCGGACGTGGTCATCACCGAGATCGGCGGCACCATCGGCGACATCGAGAGCCAGCCCTTCATCGAGGCGGCGCGGCAGGTCTCGCTCGAGGTGGGACGGGAGAACAGTTTGTTCATCCACGTCACCCTCGTCCCGTACCTGCACGGCTCGGAGGAACACAAGACCAAACCGACCCAGCACTCGGTCAAAGAGCTGCAGGGAATGGGGGTCAACCCGAACATCATCGTCCTGCGCTGCGACGAGCCGCTTGAACCCTCGATCTTCGAGAAGATCGCCCTGTTCTGCAACGTCAAGCGCGATTGCGTGATCGAGAACATCACGCTCCCGAACCTCTACGAGGCGCCCCTGATGCTCGAAAAATCGAACTTCTCGTCGGTGGTCTGCCGTGAACTCGGGCTGGAGACCAAAGCGCCGGATCTTGCCGACTGGACGGCTTTGGTCGACCGCATCAAATCGCGCCCCTACACCGTGCATATCGGGCTTGTCGGCAAATACGTCGCGCTCCACGACGCGTATCTTTCGGTCGCCGAGGCGCTCCGGCACGCGGGCTACTTCTACAACACGCATATCAAGATCCATTGGATCGATTCGGAGAACCTGACCGAAGAGAACGCAAACGAAACGCTCGCCTCGCTTGACGGGATCATCGTCCCCGGGGGATTCGGCGGGCGCGGGATCGAGGGTATGATCGTCGCGGCGAAATACGCCCGCGAGAAGAAGATCCCCTATTTCGGCATCTGCCTCGGGATGCAGATCGCCGTGATCGAGTACGCGCGGAACGTCCTCGGGCTCTCCGACGCCAACTCGGGCGAGTTCGACGCCGAAAGCAAGCATAAGGTCATCGACTTTATGCCGGGACAGAGCGACGAGATCGACAAGGGCGGCACGCTCCGCCTCGGCGCCTACCCCTGCGTGATCGAACCGAAAACGACGATGGAGCGCTGCTACGGCAAGACCGAGATCAGCGAGCGCCACCGCCACCGCTACGAGTTCAACAACGACTACCGCGACGCGATGCAGAAGGCGGGGCTGACCCTCTCCGGCATCTCGCCCGACGGACTTCTCGTCGAGACGGTGGAACTGACCGAGCGTCCCTTCCACGTCGGCGTGCAGTACCACCCCGAGTTCAAGTCCCGCCCGAACAAGCCGCATCCGCTTTTCCTCGGCTTCATCGGCGCGGCGTTTGACAAGTACCGGGATCAGAACAAATGAGTCTGCACGAAGAATGCGGCGTGTTCGGCGTCTACGCCGATCATCCGACCGACGTCGCCCATCTCTGTTACTACGGACTCTACGCCCTGCAGCACAGGGGACAGGAGAGCTGCGGGATCGTCGTGAACGACGACGGGCTCTTCGTCTCGCACAAGGATCTCGGAACGGTCGCCGAGGTCTTCACGGCGGACGTGCTTTCGTCCTTCCCGCAGGGGACGATCGCGGTCGGGCATACCCGCTACGGAACGACCGGAGGTACCAACCGCAAAAACTGCCAGCCCATCGAAGTCAATCACCGCAAGGGCAGGATGGCGATCGCGCACAACGGCAACCTCTCGAACGCAGAGGAACTGCGATCGGAACTCGAACTCTCCGGCGCGATCTTTCACACCTCGAGCGACACCGAGACCATCGCCTACATCGTCACCCGCGAGCGGCTGACCGCCCCCTCGATCGAGGACGCCCTGATCCGCGCGATGGGAACGCTCGACGGAGCGTATTCGCTGGTTCTGACCTCCCCCTCGAAACTGATCTGCGCCCGCGATCCCTACGGTTTCCGTCCGCTCTGCTACGGAAAGACCCCCGACGGCGTGTATATCGTCGCGTCGGAGAGCTGCGCACTCAAAGCCGTCGGCGCCGAGTTTATCCGCGACGTGATGCCGGGCGAGGTCCTGATCTTTTCCCGCGACGGGATCGTTTCGCGCCGCGAGCACTGCAAGACCAAGCCGAAAAAGATCTGTATTTTCGAGTATATCTACTTCTCGCGCCCCGATTCGACCCTCGACGGACAGTCGGTGCACACGGCGCGGATCAACGCGGGGCGGGTGCTCGCAAGGACGCACCCCGTCGACGCGGATCTGGTGATCGGGGTGCCCGATTCGGGGCTCGACGCCGCCCTCGGCTACAGCAGGGAGTCGGGGATCCCCTACGACATCGGGCTGATCAAGAACAAGTATATCGGACGGACCTTCATCGCCCCTGCGGGCAGAGCCGACCAGGTGAACATCAAGCTCTCCGCCGTGGACGACGTCGTACGCGGCAAGCGGATCGTTCTGATCGACGATTCGATCGTCCGGGGGACCACCTGCGGTCGGATCGTCTCGCTGCTCCGCCATGCAGGGGCGAAGGAGATCCACATGCGCGTCTCCGCTCCGCCGTTCCTCTATCCCTGCTTCTACGGGACCGACGTCGATTCGCGCGAGAATCTGATCGCCGTCCGGAACACGCCGGAGGAGATCGCGAAGATGATCGGCGCCGACTCGCTGGGGTTCTTCCCGCTCGACCGATTGGAGGAGCTCGCGGGGGACCGACATTACTGTAGCGCGTGCTTCGACGGGCGCTACCCGACGAAGGTACCCGAGAATACGAAAAAGAACCGCTTTGAAACCGCTTTATCCGAGCGAAAAGAGGAATAAGACCCGATGAAGAAACCCGACAAAAAGATCATTCTCGAGGACGGGCAGGAGTACTGCGGCTTCGGCTTCGGCGCCGACGTCTCCCGCGTTCTTGAGATCGTGTTCAATACCTCTATGGTCGGCTATCAGGAGATCTTGTCCGACCCGTCCTACACCGATCAGGCGGTGGTGATGACTTACCCCCTGATCGGCAACTACGGGACGGCGGCGGACGACAACGAGACCAAACCGCCGACCATCGGGGCGCTCGTCGTACGTGAATACAACGACGAACCCTCCAACTTCCGCGCAGAGAGGACGCTTGCCGACGTGATGCGGGCGTACGGCGTACCCGGTATTTCGGGGGTGGACACGAGGAAACTGAACCGTTCGATCCGCGACTTCGGCAGCCGGAAGGCGTATCTTTGCGATATCGACGTCCCGCTCGATAAGGGGCTCGCGATCTTGAAAAAGACCGAGCTTCCGCACGACGCGGTCAAACGCGTCAGCTGCAAAGAGCCGTGGGAAGCTTTGCCCGAAGACCCGCGTTTTCACGTGGTCGCGATCGACTGCGGGATGAAACTGAATATCGTGCGCTCGCTCGTCGGGAGGGGTTGCCGCGTGACGGTCGTGCCGTGGGATACCGCGGCGGATAAGGTCGCGGCGTTGTCCCCCGACGGCGTTTTCCTGTCCAACGGACCGGGCGACCCGACCGACGTGCCCGAGACCGTCGCGACGGTGAAACAGCTGCTCGGTCGCTATCCGATCTTCGGCGTCTGCCTCGGGCATCAGATCCTCTCGCTCGCCTACGGGGCCGTGACCTACAAACTGAAGTTCGGGCACCGCGGCGGGAACCACCCGGTTCTCGACCTTGACACGGGGAAGATCGAGATCTCCTCGCAGAACCACTCCTACGCCGTCGACGAATCGAGTCTTGTCCAAACGCCGCTTCGCGTGACCCACCGCAATCTGCTCGACGGGACGGTCGAGGGGGTCGCGTGCGAAAAAGACCTCGCGTTCAGCGTGCAGTACCACCCCGAGAGCGCCCCGGGACCCCGGGACAGCGCCCATCTGTTCGACCGTTTTATTGCTTTGATGGAGAAAACCAATGCCTAAAAGAAGCGATATCAAGAAAATACTCGTGATCGGCTCCGGACCCATCGTGATCGGTCAGGCAGCCGAGTTCGACTACGCCGGAACGCAGGCGTGCCTCGCTCTGAAAGAGGAGGGGTACGAGGTCATTCTCGCCAACTCCAACCCCGCGACCATTATGACCGATACCTCGATCGCGGACAAGGTGTATATGGAGCCCCTGACCCTCGAATACATCGCGAAGATCATCCGCTACGAGCGCCCCGACGCCATCCTGCCCGGGATCGGCGGGCAGACGGGGCTCAACCTCGCGATGCAGCTTGAAAAGAAGGGCATCCTCGCCGAGTGCCGCGTGGAACTGCTCGGCACCAAGAGCGAGGCGATCGAGCGCGCCGAGGACCGCGAACTTTTCAAGGAACTCTGCGAGTCGATCGGCGAACCCGTCATCCCCTCCGAGATCACCTATTCGGTCGAGGAGGCGCAGGCGGCGGCAAAACGCATCGGCTATCCGGTGGTCCTGCGCCCCGCGTTCACCCTCGGCGGAACGGGCGGCGGTTTTGCCGACGACGAAGCGGAGCTGCTCGACCTTGCCCCGAACGCCTTCGCCCTCTCCCCGGTGCACGAGGTGCTGATCGAGAAGAGCGTCAAGGGCTACAAAGAGATCGAATACGAAGTGATCCGGGATAAGAACGACACCGCGATCACGGTCTGCAATATGGAGAACCGCGACCCCGTCGGGATCCACCCCGGCGACTCGATCGTGGTCTGCCCGTCCCAGACGCTCTCCACCAAGGATTATCAGATGCTCCGCGAC
>JAGCYR010000010.1 GCA_017960705.1 Clostridia bacterium
ACGGCGTTCCCGGAGACGGTCGCGATCACGTCGCCCCGCTTGACGAAATCCCCGTCGTTTGCCTTGGGCGTATATTCCACGTCCGAACCGATCGCTTCAAAGACGCGGCGAACGATATCGAGACCGCAGACGACGCCGTCGTCCTTCATCACGTAGTTACCGGTAATAACGGCGCTCGGGCTGACGGTCGACGCGGTCGTGATATCCCCCGTTCCGATGTCCTCGCGGAGGGCGTTTCTGATCAGTTTTTCGATGTCGTCCGACATAAGAATCTCTTTCATCTTCGGTTTCCTTAATTCTGATTTTCGCGGGCGGGATCATGCGAATTGCCGCTTGAACACCCTACTCCCACAGTTTATCACGATAGATTATACACCATTTTTCGTCGGATTGCAACTCCCATTGTGAACAAAACTGTTTTTCCCCTCGGCGTTTTTTTCGGCAAAAGGATTGAAATAGCAGAAAATATATTATATAATGGAATCGGCAAAACAACCGAAAGGGACGGTTATGTTCAAGATTCATTGGAACAAAAAGAATACGACCGAGGCGATCTACGCCTGTGCCGTTCTCGCGATCGCGCTGACCGGCATATCGATCGTCGTGCATATCGGGGTCGTGTACGCGGCGCTTCGCGCGTTTCTGCGCGTGATCTCGCCGATCGTGTACGGTCTTTCTCTCGCTTACGTCATCAACCCTCTGCTCAAGCTGATCGAGCGCCGCGTGATCGGACCCATCAAGACGAAAAAGATCCGCATCTCCCCCGTTCTTCGCCGGATTCTCTCGCTTGTCATCTCGTATCTCGTCGTCGCGCTGTTACTGTTCCTGATCGGTCTTCTGATCTTCCCGCAGATCGTCAAGAACTACGGTGTGATCGTCGACAGTACCTCGGACTTCATCCAAAACACGATCCTGCGCTTCAGCGAATCCTTCGGCGTTGATTCGGAGGAGATGATCGCACGGGTCGGTGAGCACACCGCGTCCTTCCTCTCATACCTCGGCACCATCGGCGCGCGGTTCGCCATCTGGCTGCTTCTGTTCTTTGTCGGCTTCATCATCTCGTTCTTCGTGCTTCTCCACAAGGAGCACCTCCGCGCCGCGGTCAAAAAGCTTCTCGCGTCGCTGCTCAAACCCAAACGCTTCAATTCCACGATGGAGGTCGCGCGGCTCGCCGACCGTACCTTCGGGCGCTTTTTCATCGGCAAGATCTTCGATTCCCTGATCATCGGGGTCATTTCCTTCGTCGTTTTCTGGATCTTCCGGATGCCCTACTACCCGCTGCTCGCGGCGGTGATCTGCATCACCAATATCATCCCCTATTTCGGTCCGATCATCGGCGCAGTTCCCTGCGTGATCCTCGTCCTGACCGAGAGCCCCGTGAAAGCCATCTGGATCGCGGTCATCATCCTGATCATCCAGCAGGTCGACGGCAACGTCATCGGTCCGAAGATCGTCGGGAACGCGATCGGGATCAAGTCGCTCTGGGTGGTCATCTCGATCACCATTATGGGCAGCTTCTTCGGATTCGTCGGGATGCTGATCGGCGCGCCGCTCTTCAGCGTGCTCTACACCATCGTCAAGGAGCATACCGAACGGCGGCTTGAAAAGCGGAACCTGCCAACCGAGACAGCCGCCTACGCGGATCTCAACCCGATGACGGTATTTGAAGAATCTGTCGGGATGACCCCCGAACATTTCACCGAGACGATGGAAGCGTCCCTGCCCGCAAAGCACGACGAGCCGGAACCCGAAGCAGAACTCCCGGAAGCAGACGATACGCCGAAGACCGAGGAAACTCCTGCGGATGAAACGCTCTCCGTCCCCGAAGAGACCGAAGCCCCCCGGAGCGAGGAGTCGACCACCGAAGTCGAGCCGCTCTCCGACAGCGAAACGGAGGGGGAAGGATGAAACTCAACAACACGAAATACAATACCTACGCGGCGTACGCGCTGATCGTCATTTCTTTCGGACTTCTCTACGCGGCGTTCATCTTCAATCTCCCCTCGGTTTTCGCGCTGATCTCCTGGTTTTTCGGCAAGATCAAGTGCGTTTTCTACGCCGTCCTGTTCGCGTTTATCAGCGTACCGCCCATGCGCTTTTTCGAACGGTTCCTCACCCGTCACGTCTTCAAGACGAAGCGCCGTCTCCCGCCGGCGCGGGTATTGGCGGTCATTTTAGCGGAACTGCTGCTGCTCGCCGTTCTGTTCCTGTTCGTTTTCTCGATCATCCCGTCGCTCAGCAACAGTTTCACGGAGCTGCAGGCGGATCTGAATCCCGCGATCGCCGCCTCCCGCGACTGGATCGAGACCAACGTGAAGGAATCGGATATCCTTCTCCCGATCTATGAGTCGCTCGTCGACTATCTCACCGACGTCTTCTCCCCGACGGGAGAACAGTCGCTGACCGCCTTCGCCGCCCGTTACGTCTCGAATATCGCGAACGAGACCTCGGCGATCTTCCTCGGCTTCGTCCTCGCGGCGTACTGCCTGCTCTTCCGTCGGGTCATCACCTCGATCACCTCGAAGATCCTGGTCTCCCGGCTTCCCGGCAGGATCTCGACGCGCTTCTATTCCGGAGCGAAACGGACCTACCTCTTCTTTATGGAGTATCTGTCGGTCAAGGTAGTCTCGTCGATCTTCCTCTCGCTTCTGACCTATCTTCTCTGCCTGATCTTCGGCGTTCCGTTCCGGGCGCTGATCACTATCCTCGTCTTCGCGTTCGATATGATGCCGGATTTCGGAATGGTCCTGCTCGTCGTACTGCTCCCCGTCGTGATGGTGATCCTCAACCGTCCGTACGCCCTGCCGCTGTTCCTTATCCTGTTTTTCCTGCATCTGCTCTACTGTATTCTTGCGGAGCCCTTCTTCCTGCGCAAACGGCTGCGCCCGAATATCGGGATGACCATCTGCCTCGCTCTGTTCTTCGGCGGGATCTTCGGCTTCTTCGGGTTCCTGTTCGCCGTACCGCTCTACGCCTCGCTGCACGCCCTGACCGAGAACTTCGAGACAAGACGGCTGATGGAACGCGGACACCCCTTGAACGACGAATACTACCTCGACTTGACCGAGCTGCCCGTGCCCGCACCCGAGCCCGAGCCCGAAACGGTCGAGGGCGAACCGAACCCCGGATGACCGTTTTTCCGAATAATAATAATTTTTATATTGCTACTTGACAACAATCC
>JAGCYR010000095.1 GCA_017960705.1 Clostridia bacterium
AGAAAAGGCCGTGTCATGGTCATCTGCGAGAATTCCAAGCATAAGCAGAGACAGGGCTGATTCCAAGTAAGAAAAGGAGAGAGAACTAATGGCTCGTATTGCTGGCGTGGATATCCCCAACAACAAGCGCGTCGAGATCGCCCTGACCTATATCTACGGGATCGGGCTGAAGAGCGCTCAGGACATCCTTGCAAAGACCGGGATCGACCCCGACACCCGCGCGAAGGATCTGACCGAATCGGACATCGCGAAGCTCCGTGACGAGATCGAGGCGAACTATCACGTCGAGGGCGACCTCCGCCGTGAAGTCGCGATGAACATCAAGAACAAGGTCGAGATCAACTGCTACCAGGGGATGCGTCACCGGAAGGGACTTCCCGTGAGAGGGCAGAGGACCAAGACCAACGCCCGGACCAGAAAAGGCCCGGCGAAGACCATTGCGAATAAGAAGAAGTAAGGAGTGAGAACGAAGAATGGCAACCAAAGCAACCGCTGCTAAAAAAGTCACCAAAAAACGCCGCGAGAAAAAGAACGTCGAAAAAGGCGCGGCGCATATCCGTTCCACTTTCAACAACACGATCGTGACCATCACCGACGTGACCGGCGCCACCATCTCGTGGGCGTCCGCGGGCGAAATGGGCTTCAAGGGTTCGAGAAAGTCGACCCCCTACGCCGCTCAGACCGCTGCGGAGCACGCCGCGAAGCTGGCGATCGATCAGGGTATGAAGACCGTCGAGGTGTTCGTCCGCGGTCCCGGATCGGGACGTGAGGCGGCGATTCGCGCTCTGCAGACCGCGGGTCTTGACATCACGCTCATCAAGGACGTGACGCCCATTCCCCACAACGGCTGCCGTCCCCCGAAACGTCGTCGGGTTTAATCGAAAGGAAGGATACGAATATGGCAAGATATACGGGACCCAGTTGCAAACAGTGCCGCAGAGAGGGCTGCAAGCTCTTCCTGAAAGGCGACAGATGCGTTTCCGGCAAGTGCTCGTTTGAAGTGCGGAGCACCGCTCCCGGTCAGCACGGCGCCGCCCGCAAGAAGGTCGGCGAATATGGGATGCAGCTGCGTGAAAAACAGAAGGTCAGACGTTACTACGGTCTGCTGGAGAAACAGTTCGGTCTGTACTACCAGCTCGCCGAGAAGAAGGAAGGCATCACCGGTGAGAACCTGCTGATCCTCCTCGAGCGCCGTCTTGACAACACCGTTTACCGGATGGGTATGGCGTCCAGCCGCAAGGAAGCTCGTCAGCTCGTTCTGCACGGTCATTTCACCCTGAACGGCAAGAAAGTCACCATCCCCTCGCTTCTCGTGAAGCCGGGCGACGTGATCGCCGTGAAGGAATCCAGCCGCGAGAAGGCGAAGATCAAAGAGCTCTCCGAGGCTGTCGAGTCGGCTGTGAAGCCGAAGTGGCTCGACGTCAACGCGTCCGCTCTTACCGCGAAGGTCGTCGCTATGCCCGCAAGAGATGATATCGACTTCGAGATCAACGAGCAGCTGATCGTTGAACTTTATTCGAAGTAATTCGCCTCCGTTTACCGGACGGGGCGGACGCTTCGTTCGGGATCAACGTTGTTTCGCGTTCTCTCTTATCCCCGTGACGGGATCGGAACCCACAAATTGAATTATGGAGGAGGAACTACCCAGAATGATCGATATTGTCATTGAAAAGCCGAAAATCACGACCACTTTTAACGAAGACGGCAGCGAAGGCGAGTTCGTGATCGAGCCTCTTGAGAGAGGTTACGGTACGACGCTCGGCAACTCCCTGCGCCGGGTGCTCCTCAGCACTCTGGCGGGATATGCCGCCACCAGCATCAAGATCGACGGCGTGCTCCACGAAATCTCTACCGTGGACGGCGTGAAAGAGGACGTTCCCGAGATCGTTCTGAACGTGAAGGGCATCATTCCGAAGCTGCACGTTCAGGGATCGAAGACCGTTATCCTCGACAAGACGGGTCCCTGCGAAGTTAAAGCGGGCGACATCCAGGAAGACGCCGACGTCGAGATCCTGAATCCCGACCACCACATTGCAACGGTCAGCGAGGGCAGTCGGTTCTACATGGAACTGACCTTCGGCTCCGGCCGCGGCTACGTTTCCCAGGAAAAGAACAAGCAGAATTATCTTGAAGAGACCGGTAATTCCTCGGCGCCGCTCGGTACCATCTTCACCGACTCGATCTTCACCCCCGTTTACAAGGTGGAGTATCACGTGGAGAATACCCGCGTCGGCAACATCACCGATTTCGACAAGCTGACGATCAAGGTTCTTACCAACGGGACCATCACCGCGCAGGAGGCGATCTCACTCGCCGCCAAGATTCTCAACGAACATCTCAGCCTCTTTATGGACCTCTCCGACGCAGGGACCGGCGCGCCGATCATCACGACCACGCAGCCCGGCAGCGGCGACGACGTCCTTGGGATGCCCATTGAGGAACTTGACCTGTCGGTCCGCAGCTTCAACTGCCTGAAGCGCGCCGGCATTGACACCGTGGGGGATCTTATCAACCGCACCGAAGAGGATATGATCAAGGTCAGAAACCTCGGACGGAAATCGCTTGACGAAGTGATCCAGAAGGTGCACTCTCTCGGCCTCGAACTCAAACGAGTCGAGGAATAATCAACAGGAGGTTAATCTGAAATGCCCGGAACCAGAAAACTCGGCAGAACGACGGCTCACCGCAATTCCATGCTCCGCGGGCTGGTCACCTATCTTCTCGAAAACGAGGAACTTGAGACCACCTACACGAGAGCCAAGGAAGTGAGCGCCCTCGCCGATAAGATGATCACGCTCGCCAAGAACCCGGACGACCTCGCGTCGTACCGTCAGGCGCTCTCCTTCATCACGAAGAAGGACGTGGCGAGAAAACTGTTCAAGGTGATCGGTCCGCGTTACGCCGACCGCACCGGCGGTTACACCCAGGTCTACAAACTCGGTCCCCGTCGCGGAGACGGCGCCGAGATGGCGAAGATCCGGCTGACGCCCTCCGCGGCTGCCGCCGACGAGACCGCCGAAAACAAGTAATCACCCAATCTAAAACCTCCCGGGTCCCCCGGGGGGTTTTATTTATGGGAAAAGGGGAGAAAAAAAGAGACAATTCACAGTTTCGCGCTTGATTTTTTAAGTCAAAAGCACTATAATAGAAAGGTCAAATGATTGCGCGTGCAACTTTCCGTTTCGCGGGAAGAATGCGCCGGAAAGGATAAAACGGTATGATTCGTCGTCTTGCGGGATGCGTGCGGGAGTTCAAGCGCCCGGCGGTCCTGACCTTCCTGTTTATCGTGCTGGAAGCCGTCATCGAGTGCTTCATCCCCTTCATTACCGCAAACCTTCTGAACGCGCTGAAGGACGGGGCGGAGCTCTCGCTCGTCTTCCGTTTCGGGGGACTGCTCGTCGCGATGGCGATCCTGTCGCTCTGCTGCGGGGGCATCGCGGGCTACACCAGCGCAAAAGCGTCGGCGGGCTTTGCCAGAAACCTCCGTCACGACGTTTTTTCGCGCGTCCAGACCTTCTCGTTCGATAACATCGACAAGTTCAATTCCGCTTCGCTCGTGACGCGGATGACCACCGATATCGCGAACGTCCAGATCTCGTTCATGATGCTGATCCGGATCGCGATCCGCGCGCCCCTGATGCTGATCTTCTCGATCGTGATGGCGTTCATCATGGCGCCCAACCTCGCGCTCACCTTCGTCGTCATCATCCCGGTCCTCGGCGGCGGGTTCTTTCTCGTCGCGCGGGCGGCGATGCCGGCGTTCCGTCGGGTCTTCCGCAAATACGACCGTCTGAACGAGTCGATCGAGGAAAACGTCCGCGGGATGCGGGTGGTCAAGGGCTTTGCCCGCGAGGAATACGAGAAAGAGAAGTTCGGGCGCGCCGCGGGCGATATCAAGCGCGATTTCACCCACGCGGAGCGCATCGTCGCCATCAACTCGCCCCTGATGCAGAGCTGCATCTACTTCAACCTCGTTTTCATCCTGCTCTTCGGCTCGTATATCGTCATTTCAAGCGGGGGCGCGACCATCGACGTCGGGCAGATGTCCGCGATGATCACCTACGGCTTCCAGGTCATGATGCAGCTGATGATGCTGGTCATGATCTTCGTGACCCTGACCATTTCCGCCGAATCCGCGCGCCGTATCGACGAGGTGCTGCGCGAGGTGCCGACGCTCTCCAACCCGGAGAACCCGATCACCGAGGTCTCGGACGGCTCGATCGACTTCGACGCTGTTTCCTTCAAATATTCCGCCGCGGCGCACAAGGACGCGCTCTCGGACGTGGATCTGCATATCAAAACGGGCATGACGGTCGGGATCCTCGGCGGTACCGGCTCGGGTAAGTCGACCTTGGTCCAGCTGATCCCGCGGCTCTACGACGTCACCGACGGCGCGGTACGCGTGGGCGGGCGCGACGTGCGCGATTACGACACCGAAGTTCTCCGCGATTCGGTCGCGATGGTATTGCAGAAGAATCTGCTCTTCTCGGGCACGATCAAGGAGAACCTGCTCTGGGGCAACGCCGGCGCCACCGACGAGGAGATCGCCGAGGCGTGCCGGCTGTCTCAGGCGGACGAGTTCATAAGAACCTTCCCGGAGGGCTACGAGACCAAGATCGAGCAGGGAGGCACCAACGTCTCGGGCGGGCAGAAACAGCGTCTCTGTATCGCGCGGGCGCTGCTCAAACGCCCGAAGATCCTAATCCTCGACGACTCGACCAGCGCGGTCGATACCCGTACCGACGCCTTGATCCGGCAGGGATTCAAGGAATACATCCCCGACACCACCAAACTGATCATCGCTCAGCGGGTCGCGTCGGTCATGGACGCGGACCTGATCTGCGTGATGGAGAACGGACGGATCGTCGCGTCGGGAAGACACGCCGACCTGCTTGAAAAGTGCGACATCTACCGCGAGATCTACGAACAGCAGACCGCGAGCGCCGCCGCCGAAGAAAAGGAGGTGGAGTGAGATGCCGAGACCGATGCCTACCCGGGGCGCCGCCCCGACCGATATGAGAGGCCGCCGTCCCGCATTCAGTATGAAGATCCTCGGACGGATCGTCGGCAACCTCTTCCGCGCCTACCCCGTGATGCTCCCGATCTCGATCCTCTGCATGATTTGTTCGGCGGTCGTTTCGTCGATCCCCTCGATCTTTCTGCAGAAGGTGCTCGCGATCGTGACCGCGTACGTGGAGAACGGCAATACCTCCTGGAGTGAGGCTGCGCAGGAGATCGTGCCGCTGGTCTCGATCCTGATCGCGCTCTACGTCTGCTCGATCGTGTTCCTCGCGTTCCAGTCGCAGATGATGGCGATCATCACGCAAGGGTTCCTTGACAAGATGCGCCGCAAGATGTTCGACAGTATGCAGAATCTGCCGATCAGCTTCTTCGATACGCACAAGCACGGCGACGTGATGAGCTACTACACCAACGACATCGACACGCTGCGCCAGCTGATCTCGCAGGCGCTGCCCAGTCTGGTGCAGTCGAGCGTGATCGTTCTGACCGTCCTCGGGATCATGCTCTGGTACAGTATCTGGATGACCCTGATCATTCTGGCGGGGGTCGTCGCGATGGTTCTCGTTTCCCGCAAGATCGGCGGAGGTTCGGCGCGTTTCTTCGTCCGTCAGCAGCGCTCGATGGGGAAGAACGAGGGCTTTATCCAGGAGATCATGAACGGCGAAAAGGTCGTCAAGGTCTTCTGCCACGAGGAGAAGAGCAAAGCCGAGTTCGACAAGATCAACGACGAGCTCTACGAGGACAGCTTCAAGGCGCACGCCTACGCCAACTGCCTCGGACCGATCATCATGAACATCGGGAACATCCTCTACGTCGTCTGCGCGACGGTGGGCGGTATCTTCCTGATCACCGGGGTCGCAAATTTCTCGATCTCCCGGCTGCCGTTCACGATCGATATCGTCATTCCGTTCCTCACGATGACCAAGCAGTTCACCGGGAACATCAACAACTTCTCGCAGCAGATCAACGCGATCGTGATGGGCGCCGCCGGCGCGGGCAGGATCTTCGAACTGATGGATGAAGCGCCCGAGGTGGACGACGGCTACGTCACGCTGGTCAACGCGAAGATCGATCCGGACGGCAATATCACCGAGACCGACGAGCGCACCGGGGTCTGGGCGTGGAAACATCCCCACGGCGACGGTACGCTGACCTATACGCGTCTCTGCGGCGACGTGCGGCTCTCGAGCGTCGACTTCGCCTACGAGCCGGGAAAGCCGGTTCTTCACGACGTCAGCGTATGGGCGGAACCGGGACAGAAGGTCGCCTTCGTCGGCGCGACCGGCGCGGGGAAGACCACCATCACCAACCTGATCAACCGCTACTACGACATCGCGGACGGCAAGATCCGCTACGACGGGATCAACGTCAATAAGATCAAAAAGTCCGATCTGCGCCGCAGTCTCGGCATCGTTTTGCAGGAGACCAACCTGTTCACCGGGACGGTCATGGACAACATCCGCTACGGACGGCTCGACGCGACCGACGACGAATGTATCGAGGCGGCGAAGCTCGCGGGCGCCGACGACTTCATCACCCGGCTCCCCGAAGGCTACGATACGCTTTTGACCGAGAACGGCGCCAACCTCTCGCAGGGACAGCGCCAGCTGATCTCGATCGCCCGCGCAGCGATCGCGGATCCTCCCGTTATGATCCTCGACGAGGCGACCAGCTCCATCGACACCCGCACCGAGGCGATCGTCCAGCGCGGGATGGATAAGCTGATGGAGGGGCGCACCGTGTTCGTCATCGCGCACCGGCTCTCGACGGTCATGAACTCCGACGTCATTATGGTCCTCGATCACGGGCGCATCATCGAGCGCGGCAGCCACGCCGATCTGATCGCGGCGAAGGGGACCTACTACCGGCTCTATACCGGCGCGTTTGAACTCGAATAAAGACCCTATCTAAAACGGGGGCGGGAACTGCCCGCCCCTTTTCAACAAGGAGGAAAAACCGTGACTGCAAAAGAAAACTGGAAGAGACTCTCGAAGATCCTCGACGAAGCCGACGCCTACGACCGCGCGCTCGGCAAACTGAATTTCGACCTTGAATGCACCGCCCCGGAGGAGGGGATGGATCAGGCGGGGGAGGATATGGCGATCCTCGGACGCCGGCTCTTCTCGATGCTCCATGTCAAGCGCGATACCGACCTGCTCGCCGCCCTGAAAAGCGATTCGGAGGGGCTCTCCGAGCGGCAGAAGCGCGCGGGCGAACTGCTTTGGCGCACCCAC
>JAGCYR010000096.1 GCA_017960705.1 Clostridia bacterium
CCGGGTGGGCCACATCGGCCTGTATCGCGATCCGAAAACGCTGGAACCCGTTGAATACTACTGCAAGCTTCCCGAAGACAGCGTAAACCGGGAACTGCTGATCCTTGATCCGATGCTGGCGACCGGCGGCAGCGCGTCCGACGCGATCACCAAGCTGAAAGAGAGAGGATGCCACGGCAATATCGTGATGATGTGCCTCGTCGCCGCGCCCGAAGGGGTCGCGCGGCTGCAGAAGGATCATCCCGACGTTGACGTTTACGCCGCCGCGCTCGACGAAAAACTGAACGAACATTGCTACATCGTTCCCGGTCTCGGCGACGCCGGCGACCGTCTGTTCGGCACCAAATAAAATGCGTACTCTGACGATCGGTCAGAACGACGCGGGGCAGCGCCTTGATAAGTTTCTTACCAAGGCGCTGCCCCGTATGCCGAAGTCGCTGCTCTACAAGTCGGTCAGGACCAAAAAGATCAAGGTCAACCGCAAAAGGGCGCAGCCCGAACAGATCCTTTCCGAGGGGGACGAGCTCCAGCTGTTTCTCCCCGACGATCTGTTTGATAAGACCGGCGACGCCGACACCAAAGCCGAGCTTGCGCGGATCAAGGGGGAGGTTCCGATCCTCTACGAGGACGAGAATCTGCTTTTGATCGACAAGCGTCCCGGGGTCGCGGTCCACGAGGACGACAAAGGGTCGGCGGACACCCTGCTCACCGCTTTGCGCGCCTACCTCTATCGCCGCGGCGAGTACGATCCCGATAAGGAACAGTCCTTCGCCCCCTCGCTCTGCAACCGGATCGACCGCAACACAGGCGGGATCGTCATCGCGGCGAAGAACGCCGAGACCCTCCGCGACATGAACGAGCGCATCCGCCGCCGCGTGATGGGAAAGTTCTATCTCGCCGCCGTCCACGGGGTGCCGAAAGAAAGCGAAGCGACCCTCACCGGCTACCTCGTCAAGGACGAAAAGAAGAAAGAAGTGACCGTTTTCCGGGATAACCCCCCGAAAAACGCCAAAAAGATCGCCACCCGGTACCGCACGCTGGCGACCTCCCCCGACGAAAAACTCGCTCTGCTCGAGGTGGAGCTCCTGACCGGGCGCACCCACCAGATCCGGGCGCATCTGGCGTCGATCGGGCATCCGCTGCTCGGCGAGGGCAAGTACGCCGAGAACCGCGAGGACCGCGCCAGGGGGTTCCGTTTTCAGGCGCTCGCGGCGTACCGTCTGGTCTTCCCTCCCCCGCAGGGGGATTCGCTCGACTACCTCTCGGAGAGGGTCTTTACCGTCCCGCCCGGGAGCGTCGCGTTTCTTTCTCTTTTCCCCGGGATCGGGGAGGACGTTTTTTCTGCCGAAAACAGGGGAAAGGATGAAATCAAATGAAACTCTCGACCAGCACCGGCGACTTCAAACGCGTCGGCGAGACCATGCCCGACCGCATCCGCCTGATTTCCGAGGCGGGCTTCAAACACGTCAACCTCGAACTGACCGACGAGACGGGGCGCCTTGACGGCGACGATTGGCGGGACCGGGTCGCGGCGATCGGAAAAGCGCTGCAAGACAACGGCGCCGACTGCGTGCTCGCCCACGCGACGTGCGAGAATCTGAGAGAGGTGGGATACGATGCGATCGTCTCCGAGACCCTCCGCGACGTCTCCGCCTGCGAGACGCTCGGCATCCCCGACCTCGTCGTGCATCCGCTCTACCCCGACGGGACGGACCGGGCGGGCGCCGTCGACTTCAACCGCGGGTTCTACACCGAACTGCTCACGGCGAGCAAGGGGTCTTCCGTGCGGCTTCTGATCGAGAATATGGCGGACGTCGAATGCCCCGTCGCGTTCTCGACCGGGGAGCAGATGGCGGCGTTCCTCGACCTGATGGGCGAAGATCGGCTCGGCGCCTGCTGGGACACCGCGCACGGCAACCTGAACGACCCGTCGCGCTCCGATCAGTACGCCTCGATAAAGGCGCTCGGGGATCGGCTGTTCGCGCTGCACGTCTCGGACAACTTCGGCAAACGCCTGCACTGGCACAGTTTCCCCTTCAGCGGGAGCGTCAATTTCGATTCGATCCTCTCGGCTCTCTGCGAGATCGGCTACCGCGGGGCGTTCAACTTCGAGGCGTCCTATATTATGCGGAACGCGAAGATGCCCCCCGTCCGCCGCAACAAGTGGACCCACCCGACCGACCCGGATTTCGCGCCCAAGCTGACCGACCCGCCGCTCGAACTCATCATGCAGGCGGAAAAACTGCTCTACGCGACCGGAAAATACGTGCTCGAACAGTACGGCTGCTTTGAGGACTGAATAATTTCCTCCCCCGACGGACAAGGATTATGCAGAAAAAAAGAAGCCGAAAGCAAGCGCCGCGGCGGGACAAATACGGGTCCGGAGTCTCCTCCGCTCTGCCGATCGTATGTAATTCGTCTATCAAAATATTGGATTTATGCGAATAATTCATTTTTGGCGCGAATAATATACGATTTCGGTGTGCAGAAGTATATGAAATAGCCAAAACGAAAGTCGTCTTTTTGTTACTTGTGCTGAAAAATCGGAAAATGCGAAAAAACGCTTGCAAAACGACGGCAAATCGTGTATAATCGATAAAGGAAGCTGATCGAGCCGCAAGGCGCGACGCTCCACACTCTCCCTTGAAACTATGCGGAAGCGGTTTAAGCGGTTTTTCCGGTTCCAGCTTAGTTTGCCGGCGTCCTCTTGCAGGGCGTCGGCTTTTCTTTGTCGTCAACCGGCGCAGGCGGCACAGACCGGAAAACGAATGGAATTGTTAATGGATCCGTTAAAGCTTTTCGCTCTGTGAAAAATCCTTGCATTGATAAACGTAAATTAAGGTTGAAAACCTCC
>JAGCYR010000097.1 GCA_017960705.1 Clostridia bacterium
AGAACGTCGTGAGACAGTTCGGTCCCTATCTGTCGTGGGCGTCGGATATTTGAGAGGAGTTGACCTTAGTACGAGAGGACCGGGTCGAACGCACCTCCGGTGCATCGGTTGTACTGCCAAGTGCATAGCCGGGTAGCCGAGTGCGGATGTGATAAACGCTGAAAGCATCTAAGCGTGAAGCACACCTCAAGATGAGATATCCCTTGCATAAGCAATAAGGTCACAGGTAGACTACCTGTTTGATAGGTCGCAGGTGGAAGCGCAGTAATGCGTGCAGCTGAGCGATACTAATCGACCGAGTGCTTGAACTGCTTCAAAGTTCAAGTTCGCAACACTACGAGTTTCATCTCTTTCCTTTATTCGGTTTTTCAATGGACAATCGACCGGAACACGGTTGAAAAACAGGCAGGACGCTTATCTGTCCTGCCTTTTCGGATTAAATAGGTAAATCGGAAAAAAGGGATACGAAAGGAGGGATCGCCGTGGAATTCGGAACCGTTGCGCTCGCGTTCTACGACCGGGATCGGCTGGAGAGCGGGAAGCGCGAAGCGTCGGCTCTGCGCCGCGCTCTGGGCAATTTCGCTTCGGGTGTCGAGCATATCGGCGGGACGTCTCTCCGCTTCGTTCCCTCGACCCCGACCCTCGATTTCGTCGTCGGCTGCCCCTCCTCGTCCGCTCTTTCCGAATGTGAAAAGATCCTTCGCGCCGACGGCTATCTCCCCGCCTCCGAATGTTCTTTTCCGGGGGGTTTTGACCTCTCGGACGGAGATATTCTCCTTTTCCGACCCTCCGACGACGGGAAGACCGCTGCCCGTTCGGTCCGCCTGACCCTTGCGGGGAGCCGGGTCTACGAGGATTGCGTCGCGCTCCGCGCGTATCTCTTCGGTCGTCCCGACGTTTCGCGCGAGTACGCCGCTCTGAAGGGGAAGCTCTCTGCGGACTACCCGAACGACCGCGCCGCCTACGAACGCGGAAAGAGCGAGTGGATCAGAAACGCGCTACCGATCGCCCGTCATTGGAGCCGGCTCGGCAAGACCGTCACCGTCACGGTCGACCGTCCCATGGGCTCGGTCCATCCCGACCGCCCCGATCTGGTCTATCCGATCAACTGCGGCTATCCGAAGGATCTGTCGCTTCCGGGCGAGGGACGTCTCGGCGTCTACGTGCTCGGCGTGTCGCACCCCGTCACGACCTTCACCGGTCGGGTGATCGCTCTCCTTTTCCGCGAGAACGGCGAGGGCGTCCGCTGGGTGGTCGCTCCGCAGGGGCGCGAATACGATCAGGCGCGGATCTATTCCGAGGTCTGGTTCCGCGAGCGCGATTTCAAGTCCACGATGGAGCACCTCTATCACCGCTCGGTCGGTATGGTCGTGTACCGCAACACCGCCTCCGGCTACCGCTATCTGCTCCTCCGCGAGAGCCGCTCGCAGGGCTGGAGCATCCCGAAGGGGCACATGGAGTACGGCGAGACCGAGCTTGCGACCGCGATCCGTGAGGTGCGCGAGGAGACCGGGCTCGACTGCACCCCCGTTCCGGGTTTCCGGCGCGAGGTCACCTATCCCATCCCCCCGATCTACAAGAAAACGCTGGTCGCCTTCCTGGCTCCGACCGACCGCAATCCCACCGTTCAGCCAGAGGAGATCAGCGGCTACCGCTGGGTCTCGCAGAACGAGGCGAACCGGATGCTCGGCGGGCGCCGCATCGTCGATCTGATCAACGCCGCCGCCGGCTTCCTTGAAAACAAGAAGTGAAACGAACCTCCGTCTCCGGACGGGGGTTTTCGTTTTCCCATCCTGATGCGCGAAGCGCCAATTCACGCGGGCTTGCCTTCAATATATGCCGCTCGCGGCAATCCGTTCGTACCCCTGTCCCCACGCCCCGCAGGGCATATCGCGCCGTTTTCGGCGTCTCCGAATCCGGTCGAAAAGATCCTGTTGCATTTTTCCCCTGCGTGTGCTATACTATTACTGTTTGAAGCGATTATCACAGAATTGCGAACGAAAAGGAGAATGACAGATGGCAGAGTTCCGTAAGATCCCCGTTTCCGATTTTGAGTGCGCCCCGATCCGCATGATCTCGAAGGATTGGCTGCTCTTCACGGCGTCCAAGCCCGACGGCACCTTCAATCCCATGACGGTCAGCTGGGGCGGGATCGGCGAACTGTGGGGCAAGAACGTGGCGTTCATCTTCGTCCGTCCGCAGCGCTACACGCACGAGTTCACCGAGGCGGGCGATACGGCGACCCTCACCTGGTTCGAGGAAAAGTACCGCGAGACCCTCGCTTTCTGCGGGGCGAAGAGCGGCCGCGACGTCGACAAGATCGCAGAAAGCGGGCTGACGCCGCAGAACGACGGCGACAACGCGATCTATTACAGCGAGGCGAAGATGGTCTTCAAACTGAAGAAACTCTACGCGAACAAAAAGGTCTTTTCGCCGAAGAACGCGGAGGACCCCGAACTCTTCGCTTTCCATTACAAGAAAAAGGACTATCATACGATGTACGTCTACGAGATCCTGGAGATACTCGAAAGGGATTAAGGCGTACCCGAGGGAACAACGATGGCAAAGAAACCCGACGAGAAAAAGGGAAAAGTGATCACCGTCAACCGGTCGGCAAGACACGATTATTTCGTGCTTGAGACCTTTGAGGCGGGGATCGAACTGTTCGGCACGGAGGTCAAATCGCTTCGCGCCGGAACGGTCAATCTCAAGGATTCCTACTGTCGGGTCGACGACGGCGAACTCTTCGTCTACGGGATGCACGTCAGCCCCTACGAGCGCGGCAACATCTTCAACCGCGACCCCCTGCGTCCCCGCAAACTGCTGATGCACAAACGCGAGATCGCCCGCCTGCTCGGTCAGGTCACGCGCGACGGCTGCACGCTGATCCCCCTGTCGCTCTACTTTTCCGGCTCCCGCGTCAAGGTCGAGCTCGGGCTCTGCAAAGGTAAAAAGCTCTACGACAAGCGCGAGTCCGACGCCAAACGCTCCGCCGCCCGCGAGATCGAACGGGCGCAAAAAGGCAGAGCCGACGATTGACGAATCGTCTTACCGCTCCTCCGTTACGGGGGAGCGTTTTTTTTATTCAAACGGGGCTTGCCCAACGCTGCGTCGCGTTCTTTTTGATCTTTTTGCGCGCGTTCTCTTTACATTCGTATCTTTTTGTGCTATAATATATTCGGAAAAAGACGCGCAAACAACCATTGACTGATCGGGAGGAAACTATGAGAAAAACGTTCGCGCTGATGCTCCTTTGCCTTGCTCTTATCGTCGTTTCGCTCGCGTCCTGTTCGCTTTCGGGCGGCGGCGACGGGACCGACGCGCCGGAAACGACCCCGGAGACGACCGCAATACCGGAACACGACCACGTCTGGGACGAGGGACGCGTCGTCAAAGAGGGCACCTGCGACTCCGTAACCAAAGAAGAGACCAAAGGAGAGATCATGTTTACCTGTACGATTTGCGGCGAGACCAAGACCGAAGAGACCGACGGGCATATCTGGAACGACGGGAAAGTGATCGACGCGGCGACCTGTAAGCAGACCGGATCGTGTCTTCGCACCTGCACGAAGTGCGGGACGAAAAAGACGTTTGAGATCCCGAAGACCGACGATCACAAGTACGTCGCCTCCGGGCGTTACGTGACCGCGCCGACCGTTGACCGCGACGGGGAAGCGGAGCTCGTCTGCTCGGTCTGCGGCAAAGCGTCTACCCAGCCCGCCTCCTTTGCCGACTATCAGACCAAGGTCAACCAGGTCAAGGCGAAACTCTCGAACTTTTCGAACACCGATTTCGGCGGCACAAGCAGCAGCTTGAACGTCACGTCGAACCTCGGCAGTACCTACACCGCTCCGACCGTCAAACCGACGAAGGGGCAGCATCCCCGCGTTATGTTCAACGAGAACGATATCGCCGGGATCAACCGTGCGCTGAACAACGGGATGAACGAAGCCGCCGCGAAGGAGTTCCGGCGCCAGGTCGCCCTGATGGAGACCGGCTCGCTTCCCGCCGCCTACGATCACGGCGGCACCAACGGCACCCATAACTTCAACGGTCAGGTGCTCTCGAACATCATGGCGTTGGCGCTCGACTACCGTCTCTCGGGCAGCAAGATCTCGGGCTACCAGGCGATTTTGGCGGCGAAAAATTACCTTAAAACCATCGACGTCCAGAGTTTCAAGCCCGATCCCGAGCGGACGATGGGCAACATTATGTACGCTATGGCTTGCGTCTACGACTGGTGCTACGACCTGATGACCAAAACCGATAAGGATCAGATCGTCGCGGGCGTTCAGCACAAGTGCTGCGAGAGCGTCCATATGGAGGTCGGCTTCCCGCCGTCCGGGCAGGGCTCGATCGCGGGACACGGCTGCGAGTTCCAGATCCTGCGCGACTATCTGTCGTTTGCCATCGCGATCTACGACGAATATCCCGGATGGTGGAACTACGTCGGGTATCGCTTCTATAACGAATACGTTCCCGCCCGCAACGAGTTCTACCGCGCGGGGATGGTGCCGCAGGGCGTGTCGCAGTACGTGCAGATCCGCTTTGCCTCCGACTGCTACGCGGCGCTCCTGATCAAGGCGATGTCGGGTTCTCTCCCCTTCGACGAGGAGGGGATGCACCGGGTCATTCTGTCGATCCACTCCTACGAGCTCCCGAACGAGTACACCTTCGCCTCCGGCGACGGCAGCAACACGACCTCGGTCAACCAGATCAAGAAGGTCATGGAGTTCGGTATGGCGTCGATGATCACGTCGCATCTGTTCGGCGACGCGACGGTCCGCTCGCAGTTCGAGTACGGTAAATACAGCTACTCGATCTTCGGCGACGGTCAGTACGGACTTGAACAGACCGTCGGCTACGCCTGCGAGGAGCTGATCTGCTCGTCGGGCGAAGTCAAGGCGACGAAAGACCGCCACGTCGGTATGTCTTTGATCGTCTACAACGGCGGCTGGCTCGGGCAGACCATTGCCCGCAACAACTGGGGAGCGAATCAGGCGGCTGTGCTGATGAAGATCGGCGTCCGCGCCGACACCAACCACGGGCATCAGGACGCGGGACAGTTCCAGATCTGGTACAAGGCGATGCTCGCCGGCGACACCGGCGCCTACTCGTCCTACAATACCGATCACTGGAGATACTATCATCAGGCGACCATCGCCCATAACTCGCTGCTCATCAACAACGGCGGCGGAGGCACCTACTACTGCGGCGGGCAGATCTCGCACACGCAGGAGACCGGGTCGCTCACCGGCTGGACGAACGGCAGTTACGAGACCGGCGTCGTGACCGCGCACGAGGAAGGATACCTCGACGCCGCGAAGACCAAGGTGAAGTACGCCTATATCGCCGGCGACATCGCGAAAGCGTACGGCAGCTCCACGGCGACGACGGTCGACCGTCGGATGCTCGCGGTCTACGAGACGGGGAACAACAACGTTCCGATGTTCTTCTTCGTCTTCGACGATATCACGGCGGCGAGCGCAAACTACAGAAAGACCTTCCTGCTCCACACGATCAGCGAGCCGACCGTCAGCGGCAAGACCGTTACGGTCACGTCGAGCCAGGGAAGCAAACTGGTCCTGCAGAACCTCCTCGGCGGCGACAACATCACCAAGGTCGGCGGCACGGGCAGCAACTACAAGGTCAACGGGACCCAGCTCACGCCCAACCGCTACGAGCTCGACGGCTACTGGGGCCGCGTCGAGATCAGCACGAACACCGGATCGGCGACCAGCTATTTCTTGAACGCGATGTACGTTTGCGACACCAACAAGGATCCTGGTCTTACGGCGACGGCGATCTCGGGGAGCGCGGTCAAGGGCGCCCGGATCGGAAACGTCGCGGCTGTGTTCATCTCGTCTCCGACTCGCCGGACTTCGGCGTTCACCTTCAACGCGGAGGGCACGGGAGACCTGACCTACTACGTCTCGGGCGTCGCGGCGGGCAACTGGAGCGTCAGCGCCGGCGGATCGACCCGGACCGTTACCGCGACCGCAGACGGCGGACTGCTGGTATTTACCGCCCCCGCAGGCGGCACGGTCACCATCACCCCCGTCAACTGAACCAAATCGGCAACCGAGCGCCGCGATCGTCGCGGCGCTCTTTTTTTGCGCGCGGAGAAAAAAAGAAAGCGTTCGTTCCCCCGTACTCTGTTGACAACCGTATTATATGGGTATATAATATATGCGTAAAAATATGCCCTGCGGGAAAAGCAGGGACGAAAGGGAGTGTTCCGCTTGACCAAAATCGACGTTTTCTCGGGCTTTCTCGGCGCGGGAAAAACCACGC